>DASRZD010000721.1:0-5317 GCA_035686805.1 Armatimonadota bacterium | reverse complement strand
GATTCAAAACCCGGCTATGAAGCAACCTCGCCCCCGGCTCCGCTCTTTAGAGAGGAGGAAGTTATCGGTCTGTGAATGCCCTCCTATCGCGGTCGCGTTCATACCGCTTCAACTGCTCGATGAAGCCCCGCCCTGCCTGGTTTCCGGCTTCTCGCGCCTGAGCGGGAGAACCGCCCTGGACCTGGATCGTCACATTGCCGATGTGAATACCGCCGCCTCCACCAGCGCCCGCAAGTGCCGGCGTCGGACTCACAAACCCGCTCTTCCAGGGCGAGAACCATTCCGGGCCTTTTTCGCCGACAAGGTACCCCCGGCCTGCCGATACCGGCCCGCCCGATGCTCTCTTGCCGGCCACAACCTTGCCAATGAGCTTCCCCGCCTGAATCATCGCCCCCAGTGGCGTCCACTTGAAGAGCAGCTTCGCGATCTTCCAGAAGCCGGCGAACAGGTTTCCAACCCACTTCACCGCCGAGATCAGGCCAGTAACGATCCCCGCAATAAGCCTAATCAGCAGGCTTATCCCCTTAATGACGATGGGCAGCACGGTCCCCAACACAAACTTCAGGATCGGCTTCGCAACCGCCCATATAGCCTTCAGGATCGGCATGATCGCCGTCAGCAGCTTTCCGATCGCGCCGCCGAGCTGCACCAGTGCCGGCTGCACCTTCGGCCATATTTCCAGGAATAGGCCGATCACGTCCGCCGCAACCTTCTTCACGAAGGGCAGCAGCTTCCCCGCTATAAATCCGATGATCGGCTTGAATACCCTCAGCAGCCCGCCCGCTATCGAAGGCAGCGCCTTCAGCAGAGGCAGGAATATCTTCCCGAGTCCGGCGCCCTTCAGCCCCGCCGCGATCTTGTCAATGCCGCCGAATGCCTTGTTTATCAGGGCCGAGATCGCCGGAAGACTCTCGAAGAGGAATCCCATTGCCTTTTTCTGGACCGGCATCAGCCGATTTCCGATTGCTTCTTTCACGTCGCCCCAAGCATTCGCGAGCATCTGGACAACCCCTCCGGGATCGCCGGCGCTCGCTTGCGCGAGTCCGCCGTAATTCTGCCCGAGGACCTTGATTAGAGTGGCCGTCTTCTCGGCTTCCGTTCCCGTCTTTAGGATCTTCGCCTGCTGTTTTGTGAATGCTACACCCACGCGAGTAAGCGCCCCGACGTTCCCGCCCATCACCTTCCCGATCAGGTTTGCAGTCTGGATGGATTGCTCCTGGCTGACATTCACGCCGTAGGTTGCAACCTCCAGGTCTTTGATCGAAGGTAAGAGCGCCTGGATCGTCTTCGCCTGGAGCTGGAATGATGCGAGCTGAGACGCCCCGGCGATTGTCACTTCATCGCCCACAGTTGTCACCTTCTGCAGCGCCGCCGCTTGCTGCTTGACGGCCTTGATGTCATCGAGCGTCGTGCCCTTCACATTCCCCATTAGTGTATTCAGTCTAGTCTCAGCCCGTATCTGCTCGTTAGCCGCCCCGGTGACCGACTTATAACCCGACACGAGCTGAGTAATCCCGACGTATGCCGCCGCCGCCCCGAGCGCCGTCCTGAGCATCCCGCCGCCCATCACTGCCATGCCCCGTGCGGCCTTCCTCGATCCGGCTCCCATCTCTGCCCGTGCCATTCGCAAGCCCGTCAATTCCTTGTTCACGGTCCGCATTGTCTTGCCGAATGCCGAACCTGTTACCGCGTCTATGACGTATTGGATCTCAGTCTTCTTCGCCATGCTCCACCTCCGCCGTATTTCTCGGGGAATAACCTCCCCGCCTGGCCGCCTCCCGGTCAATCTGCGGGCATCGAGTGCGGGCGCTCGCGTTCGCCGTGTGGAGCGCCCGGCTGATCGGTTCGCATACTCGCAGCGCCCCACCAATCCTTCCCTGAATCGCCATGACGCCTGGTGGTATCATCCGAGCGGCCTTCTGTGCCCCTGCGGTCAACCCTACCGCCGCCGTCATGCTTCTTGCGAGCGGACCGCTCAGATATCGCCCGATTGCTATGCTATTTCTTCTCATTCATCCTCCTCAGCCATTCGACTGCTCTTTCCGCCCATTCCGCCATGTCCACAATCGGGCACTCCAGGAAGAAGGTGAGCGGCGTATTCAGCACCATGCTGCAGAACGCCGCGCACTCCTGGAGATCCTTCTTCAGCGAACCAGGCTCGAAAGCGCACGAGCGAAAAAACCCTGCGCCGCCGACGCCCACGCAAGGAAGTCACTCGCGCCCATTTCCAGCACGAACCCCGCCGGCATATCGGCTGCTCGGGCAAAGAGCACCGCGTGAAGCAGTGTGTCCGTCATCGGCGAATCAGGCTGCTCACCCCGCCCTCGGATTGCGTTCGCTTGCTTCAAGCCCGAGATCACGTCGGTTGACTTCAATCCCTTCAGGTCGTAGGGCCTCTCGGTGTAAGTCACTCCCTCGAACGTCACCGGCTCCATGAACTCGTATGTCCCTACCGCCTGGAACTCGGTTTCCTGTAGCTCTTCGATCTTCTGCTTTGCCATTTCCGATCTTCTCCTCTCTCCATTCTCCAATTTTCAAAGGGGCCCCGGCCGTCCGGGGCCCCAATCCTCAGCCCTCCGGCTCGATCCGCTATCCGGTCGCCGCCGAAACATGCCCCTCAATCCGAGCCTTCAAGGTATCAATCTGCTTCTGCAGATTCTCTTGTCGGGCCTGGCTTCGCACCCGAGCGGCCCCTGCCTGCTGGACCGCAGATTGCGCCTCTTTCAGCGAGTTTTGGGCGGATTGAAGTGCCGACTCTGCCCTCTCCAGATCGGAACGCTTCTCTTTCCAATCCTCTATCAGGCGCTCAGCTTCAGCAGCCTCCGCCGACGCCTGCTCTTCCAGATCCGCGAGCCTCAGCTCGCCGATCTGCACGGGTAATATCCGCTTGCGGACCGTGAGTTTCAGCAGCCGCTCTTCGTCGCCGGCTCGTACCGCGCCCTCGATCTGCTTGTCAATCCCGGCAAGCTCATCTTCCAATGCCCCGATTCTCTTCCCTCGATCTTCAGTCAACGTGTCACCTCCTCTCGATTCCAACTCCAAACCCTCTCAGTCTCCATCCCGGCTCAGTACTCGACCCTATACGTGAACCATAACTTGCTCACCCTGACCTCCCGGATCATGTCGGGAAGCCAGCGTTGTCTCTCCGCCAAACCAATACACCTGCCATGATCTTGAGGACGCCGAAGCAATTGGCTTACCCTCACCAGCTCGCTCTCCAGGGCTTTGATTAAGCCCTCCCGACTGTAGAGAAAGAGTGGCATCGTGCACCGCCAGTCATCTCCAGGAGCTTTGGCCCGCTCGATTATCCCAGGAAGAATCTGCTGCCGAGCTTCTAATTCCTGGACTCGCTTCGTGGGGCCGATCCTCTTCGCGTCATTGAGCAGTTCCGGCAACCTGGCAAGCTCGCGTTCCAGCGTTTCGACTCGATCCGCCTGGCTGTCCTCGATCGGGCACTCCTGCGGCGCAAGCTTCCCGAGTCTGACTGCCGCGATGATTCCAGGCAGCGCTTCCCGCCGATCCACCAGCGCAGAGATCGTCCCCTCGTCATTCATCTCCACGGCGAGGGCGATCCGCGCCGGGATCCCGCGCTGCTCTAGCTGCAGGCCGGTAATGTGATCGTTTCGATTGCCGGCGATCCCTTTAGGTCCGATCGCTGGGGCCATCCTTCCTATCACCCGGTTTGTCGCGTCCAGTATCTTGCCGGCGTCCTCAGCCGACATTGCCCCTCTCAAAACTACCTGCGATCCGTTGCTCATTCTTCCAGCCTCCTGTTAATTGATCGAATAACCGCCCGCCTCAGTGGGTCGGACGGACAATGTATTTCACGCGAAATAACACCCCGCATGCCGGCAACCTTGCGCCGGAGTCCCATACCTGCTGTTGGGAATCCATGAATCCCATACTCACACACCCCGCCCGCATATCGAGCTGAGCCTAATCCCACTATCTGGCAACCTTGGCCCCCGCCACTAACTAACGATTCCTCGCGGGTTCGTCGCCCCCGTATCTGGATATCCTCTGGGAGGACCCGTGAAAATCTCAGGGCCTGCCATGAAGAAGGACACCGACTCGACTCCTGAACTGCCATTGTCATTTACGATTCCCTCCGCTTGCGCTCGATGTCTTCACCGATCCGGCTGCTCGCCTCCAGCGCCTTCTCTGGCACTCACTCGACCGCTCGACCTGGACCTCCGGCCTCTCCACTGAGATCCCGAGCGATTGCACGAACGGCCCGAAGATCTCGGTGAACTGCCTCAAGCTCAACCCTTCCCGACGCTTGGATGTTGGAGGTTCGCGCATTATCCTTCATCCCCCATCTCCAGCCGCCGTTTGAGGTCATCGCGTTTCGTCTCAAGTGCTGCCCTCTCTGCCGGTTCAAGTCCCAACTGCAACCGCTCATTGACGACATTGAGCTTCGACTGATTGATCCCAGGTGTGGCGTAGGGATTGTTTGCCCGTTCCTTCTCCTGACGCTCGCTCTTCGACAGGGCAAGCCTGAGCCTATCAAGATCGTCCTCATAGCATGACAAATCATAAGCCCGCCGCTCGTGATAATCGTCTTTCGACTTGAAGAACGCGCCGAGCAGAACGGCATGTTTCTCCAAGTCCGGCTCAGCCGTAAGCAAGCGAGCACAAATTCCCCTGAGCTTCTTCCGATCACCCGAAGTAGGACACATCCCGAGAGCATCCCTATAAAGCCGATGATGCAGTCTCATAAGGTGTTCCGTCGGAGGAGCCGCAGTCTCATGAGCTGGCTTGCAGAGAGCGCAAGCACGGGCTTCGCCCGTGTCTGTTGGTTCCTTAGTTGGGTCCGAATGCTTAATGGTAGAGCCGGCCTTCGGTGCTTGCCTATGACGGCTATCCACAGATTGAGCCTGTTCCTGGTGTGGGGCTGCTTCGCCCTCCGAGGCTTGCATGGAATCGGTATGCTGAGCTTGGCCTATATGCCTATTACGGCTATGCACAGATTGAGCCTGTTCCTGGTGTGGGGCTGCTTCGCCCTCTGGTACATGCACCGAATCGGTATGCAAGGGAATCTCACGGAATGTATATATATAAGAAGCAAACCCCTGCCCGCCGTCCTTATGCCCTTGCACTTTCGAGCAGTATCCCGCGTCTTCCAGACTCTTGATTCCAGCACGCACGGCCTTATCGCCCTCTCTCATACATGACTCGATCTGCGGAAGACTATGCTCCCAGTCGGGAGGCTTACAGAAAACGAGCGCATACACGGCCTTGCCGACTGCCGAAACGCGGGGATCCTCGAATACCGCCGACTTGGTGGTGAAGAACCTGCCGTTCCGATCTCCAATCT
>DASRZD010000720.1:0-5207 GCA_035686805.1 Armatimonadota bacterium | reverse complement strand
ACCGGGACCGTCCTGCATGCGACCGACCTCCTCCCCGGCTGGAAGGGCATAGAGATCACACGCATTATGAAGGAGCGCTTTCATCTCCCGACCAAGGCGATCAACGACGGGAGTGCAGCCGCGTTGGGTGAGGGCCGATTTGGCGCGGCTCAGGGAGTTCAGGATTTCGTCTGCATCGTGATCGGCACCGGGGTCGGCGGAGGGATCGTCTCCGGCGGCAAGCTCCTGGAGGGCGCTCTCGGCTCGGCAGGGTCGGTCGGCCATATGATTATCGAAGTCGGCGGTCGTCCGTGCAACTGCGGCAGCGCCGGATGCCTGGAGCAATATGCTTCCGGGACGGCGATCATCAATCGGATAATCGAGCTTGCGGACGAGGAAGGGATTCGGAATCCACTGGTCGAACGATTGAGGTCAGGCGAGCTGATCGGCATGAGGGCAATGAATGAGGCGGTCAGCGATCCCTTGGCCCTGGAAGCAATCCGTGAGGCGGGCGAATTCCTCGGATGGGGGATCGTCAACCTGCTCAACCTCCTGAACCCGGCGATGGTCGTCATCGGCGGTGGAGTCTCGGAAATGGGCGATCTGCTCCTCGATCCCGCGCGTGAGATTGCCCGCACCTACTCCCTCAGGGGCGAATCGGACCCGGTCCGCATCGTGAAGGCCAAGCTGGGGAATGATGCCGCCTTGTTGGGAGCGGCTAGTCTGCTAGGATAGGCCCGGTTCAAGCCGATGATATACCAGCAGGTAGAAGGCGAGCAGACCTCGGAATGGCCTGAATGGCTCAAGCAGCTCAGCCACTTCTTGTGCAGTTGCACGTTTGCCGTCCCCAAGATGCTCCCCCACAACATTCCGAATTCCTATGTCGTCGATCGGTACGCTGTCCGGCCTGGCAAGCCCGCGTACCAGGATGTAGTCTGCTGACCACCGGCCGAAGCCTCGCCAGCCCATGATGGTCTCGCGGGCCTGGTCGTCATCCATTTCCTTGAGCGCATTGAGGTCGAGTTCACCGGCGACAATCCTTTGAGCCAACGACTGAATGTAATCCGCCTTCTGCCGCGAAAGCCCGCACGAACGCAGTTCATCCAATGATGCCTTTGCAAGAACCTCCGGCTCGGGAAAGACCCACAGGTCGTCAATCGGCGTGCTGAAGCCCTGGACCAGCCTGTTTCTGATGTGGTAGGCAGCGGTCAATGAGATTTGCTGCTCGGTGATGGCAATCACCGCCATCTCGAAGAGGGACGCAGGGCGCATGGGCTTGACGCCGTGGAGTTCCTTCGTGATCGCCGAGACCCTCGGGTCATCGGCGGTCAATTGGTAGAACGGCTTGAGGTCCAGTTCCGAGAAGAGGACCCATTCAGCGATCCTGCGAACCTCATCGTCATCTTGCCGAGGAGCGGACGATGCCTCCAATCCATGCTTGCCCTCTTTGACCTCGATGATGGTGGGCGCGCCCGCAATCCTCACCGCCAGGCGCAAGACCGGCTCGGCGCCCGATTCCGCCGGCGCAAAGGACCTGAGCGCCGACATAGTGAGCGCGAAGCCGTAAGGCTCAACGACTGCCACCGAGACACTCACGGAAGACACAACTCAATCCTATCCGCCACCAACTCCGCTTCTCTTTCCTTCGCAAGCACCCGGCATGCCTTCTCATCGAGACGGTCGAGCCTGGCCGTCATCGAGATCTCCCGTGTCACGCCATCCGGCAGCACAAGCATGAACTTCAGACGGTTCACGGGGTCGCCGCTCTTCTCGATCCTGACGGTAGACCGAAGCAGGTCATCCGGCCTATCTTTGATACCTATCGCTTCGCCCCAGTCCGTAAGCAGACCGAACTGCTTGGAATTCAGCCTGGATGCATGCAAACCAAGTGGTCCGCAAGCTTCGTTTTCAAACGTCCAGCCAAGCATGTTTACCATCTTCGCGGTGCGGGGGAATAATCTTGCCTGCTGTGCTTGAGGTATTAACCTGAATCCTCCCCAGAAAGGCTGTCTGCCAGGCAGGCACGCAATACCAATGAGGTCGTTCAGCGAGAGTCCGCCGGTTTCCGTGATCTTTCGCCACCAGTACTCCTGCATAGGCAATGGCGGTTCTTCAGGCAAGGGCTGCAGATACCATTTGTTGAAGCGGAAGCGGAGCGTATCCTTCTCGACCTGGCAGGTATACTCCATCTTCAGGCACACCTCTGAGACCAGCTTGTCCAACGGCTCGTCCTTGCAGGCGGGGAATGAGGCCTCCTGAAAGTAGTAATCGGCGATGACATTGAGGTTCCCCTGCTTGGCGATCTCTGCCAGCACATCGCCGACGAGTATGGCGCCGTTGTACAACTGCTCACGACTTTGCTTGATGGTGATCTTGATGTCTTTCGGGAGAGGATCGCCTATCACCCTGCCTGGAGGCGCTTCGGCCATGGTTTGCAGATCAGGCTCCCCTTCATCGTAGTCGGGCCATTCCTCAAAGAACTTCGCTGCCCCGGTTCCATCTGCCTTTGCAGGTACCGACACAATGATTATGAGGTGAGGGGGAGTGAAGATGCTGGCTCGCCATCTCTTGAACTGCACCCTCGCCGATCCCATTCTCTCGGCGGTCCATGGCTCAGGACCCGGATCACCTCCGCTATTCATACCTGCGTTGAGGAAGTTGAGGACTCCGGCCTGCATCTCCGGCGACAGCTTGGAGTAGTCCGAGGTCGTTCCAATATCATTGACCAGGGAACGAAGAGTAGCCCTATCCATGAGTCTGATGACCTTCAGGATCGAGTTATTCAAGGGCTCCGTTGTCGAGTTATAGAGCCGTGGATGGGTTTGCTGCAGTTTCTGGAGCTCGGCATCGCTATCCAAGGCCCTGGAACATATGTCAACGCAATCCAGGAGCGAATCCACCTGTGCCGTCTCCTGGGAGTCACGTACTTGTTCTCTTCTCTTGGAATGAGCCATGCCTTCAAAGAGCTCGTAAGTCCACGCGTCCTGCTTCCCCTTGACGAGCCAGTGGTACCCATAGAGCTTGGAAACCTCGATCATGACATCACGCGCCGACTTGTCATGCAGGAAGATGACCGGCCGTTCGCCGGATAGCTCCCTGGACGTGACCAGCTTTACGCCGATACGCTTGCTGATCTCTGAGAAGACATTCTTCATGTTCTTGTTCTTGACAGAGACAGTGATCTTTGCGTCGAGACGCTTGTCTGAAAGGACCTCCGCCGGGATCCTGGGCTGCGGCTCGTCAAATGGCGAGTACAGCCTGGGAGCGTTGGCGCTCGCCTCTGACGAGATTGCGTCATCTGCTGAAGCACTACTAAATGATGGCTGGAAGAGAAGACAGGCAGCCATGAGAGCGAACATCATAAACCTGCGCATTTGCGATCTCCTTTCCCTTGGCTTACTACCAATCGTATGATGGCGCTATTACTTCCTATGTTCCAGAAACCACGCTCCCAAATCCTCTTCCCGATACGCTTTGTCCCATGCGTTATGCCCTACGCCGGGATAGACCGTGAACTTGGGTGTGCCACCGGCATCCTTGACCCAGTCAACCATCTGTTGAGACCTCGCCGGAAGCACGGTCGTATCGGCATCGCCATGGAAGGTCCAGATCGGCATCTTTCCCAGCTTGGAGGCTATCGTCTTATCGCCCCAGCCGCAGATCGGCGCAATCGCCGTGAAGAGGTCCGGATGCTTCGCCGCAATCGCCCATGTCCCATGCCCGCCCTGCGAGAGGCCGGTCAGGTAAAGCCGGGACTTGTCAATCTTGTACTCCGCCTCCGACTTCTTCAGGATCGCCATCACCATGTCATCCTGATCCTCCCACGGATGCTCTTCCCACTCCTCCAGAGCATACTGCTTTTGCGGAAACAGGATGATGAACGGCCACTTCTCCACATTCAGCATGATCGCCCCGCCCAGGTGGAATACCTGCCGAAACCCATCCGTCCCACACTCGCCCTTGCCATTCAGGAAGATGATGGCCGGTATCGGCTTCGACGCATCATAGATTCGCGGGACATAGACGACATACTCGATATCCTTGCCGCCGAGTTCGATAGTCTTTGACAGGAAGCCTTTGGGTATGTCCTTGCCGGCGAGAGAAGTACAGGAAACGATCAGCACCAGCAATGCGAGCACAAGCCAGTTATTCATCAGGTCACTCCTTCCACAAGATTATACTACTCCCTCGGGCAAGCAGGGAAGTGACGGCAAGCCGTGGTATTGGTAAGGTGCAATCAACCATCAGGAGCGACAAATGCGAATCGTATTGACTGAAGAGCCATACAATATTCCTGCCACCGGCTGGATGCAGCCGGGCTGGCCTGCAAAGTGGATTGGGCACCCGGAGGTTCATGGCACCGAGCCGATGGTCACCGCCTATCGGAGGCAATTCTCCCTCGAAAAGGATGCCAAGTTCAGGATACACGTGAGCGCGGATGAGAGATATGACCTGTTTCTCGACGGCGAGCGAATCGGTCGAGGCCCTGAGCGCGGGGATCGGGAAAACTGGCATTACGAGTCATATGACCTCGATCTCAAGGCTGGCAAGCACGTCATCGTCGCTCGAACCTGGTGGCTTGGGGGGAATGGGCCTGCCCCCTATGCCCAGCATACAGTTTCCCCCGGATTTCTCCTGGCCACCGAGGGCGTACCGGATGATCTGCTAAATACCAGCAAGACGGTTTGGGACTGCAAGGTGCTCGGCGGTTACCGATGGGTTCGCCCGGGTAATGCATGGGGCACAGGCGCGAAGGTCCACATCGTCGGGGGCGAGTTCCCCTGGGGCTTCGAGACCGGCGCAGGCGATGGATGGGTTCGCGCTCAGGTGATCGCCCCGGCGGCGAATGCGTCGGTCGCGAATGAGTTCCCTCTCGTCTGGCTGCTCCGGCCGGCGACCCTCCCGCCGCCGATTGACAAGGCAGTCCATACAGGCGAGGCCCGGCACATCCAGGCGTTCGAAACAGAGATCGCCAAACCGATTCAGATTTTGAAGGCGAACCACCTGGTGTCTGAGGCTGAACCGTGGGACCGCCTCCTGGAAGGCAAGTCGCCTCTCACAATTCCTGCGAACACCGACCGATATGCGATCGTTGATCTTGGCAATTACTACTGCGCCTACCCGGAACTTATCCTCTCAGGTGGCAAGGGCTCGAAGGTGCGGGTCCACTGGGCCGAGGCGCTCTATGAGACCCCGACAGTCGGGGCGAAGGGCAATCGCGATGAGAT
>DASRZD010000719.1:0-8474 GCA_035686805.1 Armatimonadota bacterium | reverse complement strand
TGCGGACTTCCGCATATCCGGCATCCTGAAGCCGACCAACACACAGGACGACGGCTTCTACTTCATGCCCACGAAGACCCTCCAAGAGGAGTTCAACCTCCAGGGCAAGCTGGTCGTGATCCTGGTGAAGGTCAAGGACGTTACCAAAGTGGACGAAGTGACAACTGCGCTTAAGGAGTCCGAGAGCAGCATGAACGTCTTCCCGCTCACCGAGCTGCTGAATACCATGGGCCGCATGATCGGCAACACCAAGGTCTTCGTGATGGCGATCGTCTTCATGGCAATCGCCATCGGGACGGTCGGCGTGCTGAACACCATACTCATGACCGTCTTCGAGCGCACCAAGGAGATAGGAATGATGAAAGCAATCGGCGCATCGAGGCTCGATGTCTTCAGGCTCATCTGGCTGGAGACGCTGGTGATGTGCACCGTCGGCGGCCTGGTGGGAGTCGGTCTCTCGATGATCACGTCACGCGGCGTGGAAGCGTTCATCAAGGGAGTGCTGTCGCAGACGGGCCTGATTTCCGTGCCCAAGGGAACGCTGATCTCCTTCAACATGGAGGTATTTGCCGTCAGCATGATTCTCTCGGTTTTCCTGGGCCTGGCGGCAGGCGCATACCCAGCCTGGAGAGCGTCTTCCATAAGGCCGATAGAGGCAATAAGAGCGGACTAACGGATTTCAGATTGCGGATTTCAGATTTGAAATTGGAGACTCTAATGATAGTAAACGCAAACGCGATAACCAAGGTCTATCGCCGAGGAAATGAGGAAATACGCGCCCTCAAGGGCGTGGACGTGTCCCTCGCACCCAGCGAGTTCGTCTGCCTACTCGGCCATTCGGGCGCGGGCAAGACGACCATGCTCAATCTCTTCGGTTTGATGGACCGCCCCACCGGCGGCAGCCTGGAAGTGGCAGGCAATCACATAAATGGCCATCTTTCCGAAGACGCCCTGGACAAGATTCGGCGTGAGAACATCGGGTTCATTTTCCAGCAGTTCTACCTCATGAGCACGCTCACTGCCACCGAAAACGTCGAGATGCCGCTGATCTGGTCGGGCGCGTCCAAGCCGGGCAGGGGACGGCAGCTCCTGGACAGAGTCGGGCTGGGCCATCGAATGAACCACAAACCGTCCGAGCTCTCCGGCGGCGAGCAGCAGAGAGTGGCGATAGCCCGTGCCCTCGTCAACGATCCCAGACTGCTCCTGGCCGATGAGCCGACCGGCAACCTGGATACCAAGACCAGAGACTCCATCTTCGAGCTGTTCCGGGAGTTGAACGAGGAGGGTCTGGCGATCATCCTCGCTACCCACGATGCCGAGCTTGCGGAGCGAGTGGACAGGGTGATCCGCATCCAGGAGGGACGGATCGTCGAATGATCCGACACATAGGACCCATATGACCCATACGACCCATAGGAGTCAGCACATGCAAGATAAACCCACAATCCTTGAGGCGACCGATATCTGGCGAACCTACGCTCGCGGCAGCGAGACCATCCATGCCCTCGCGGGGATGAGCCTCACGGTAGGAGCAGGCGAGATGGTCGGCATTGTCGGCCGCTCGGGATCCGGCAAGACCACCTTTCTCAATCAGGTCGGCTGCCTGGACAAGCCTACCAAGGGCAGTCTGAAGATCGCAGGCCGGGAGATCACCGCGCTTGACGAGAAGGAGTTGGTCGAGTTCCGCCGAGACCACGTGGGGTTCATCTTCCAGCTCTTCTACCTCATCCCCACTCTCACCGTGCGGGAGAACGTCGAGCTGCCGCTGATATTCGCCAAGAAGCGCGATCCCGACAAGGTCATGAGCATGATTCGCAAAGTGGGACTGGAAAGCAATATGAACGCGCTGCCGAATCAGCTCAACGGCGGCGATATGCAGAGGGTGGCCATCGCACGCGCCCTCATTAACGAGCCGAAACTCCTCCTCGCCGACGAGCCGACCGGCCGCCTGGAGCATCAGTCCAGGGATGCGATCATGGACCTGTTCCGCGGGCTGCAGGATGAGGGCCTGGCGATAGTGGTCGCCACCCACGACCTCGGCCTCGCGCAGCAGACCGGCCGCGTGATCGAGTTGAAAGACGGGCGCATCCAATGAGAGCGCTTCCGTTGGTGCTAGTCTTGCTGCTGTTCTCAGGCGCGGCGCCGTCCGATCCGTCGGATCCGTCCGACTCGCCCCTGCAATACTCCCTGAAATACCGCCTGGACACTCGACTCATGGGCGATCAACTCGATATCATGGCCGGCGAGGTCGAGGCATTCGGCGCCTATGGGCAGCATCTGAATTTCGGTCTTCAAGTCCCCCTGGTCACCAACATGACCGGCCGCGGCCGAGGAATGCACTTCGGCAATGAGTACATTATCCTCAAAGGCAAGATCGGTCAGCCCACCGTGAAGCTTGGCCAGTTCGTGATCCCATTCGGCAACCTGGCGGACTACGAAACTCACTCCAGGATATTCCAGCCCTTGTATGCGAACAGCCTCGGAGTCCGCATTGACCCCGGCGTCGAGGTTGACGGCTACCTGGGGGACGCGGAGTATCAGGTGGCGGTGACGAGTGGCAACGGCCCGTTCAAAGGGGATATTGACGGCAACAAGGTCGTGACCGCCCGCATCTCGAAGAAGCTCCAAGTCGGCGACGACGATCTCAAGATCGGTATATCCGCGCTCAAGGGGCGTCTCCCGGTGTTCTCGCTGATGAACGATCCCCTCATGGACGGCTTGGATGCCATGCTGATCAACGTGCGCAATGATGAGCCGGTCGGCCAGAACGACCGGTCTGGTTTCGCCGACAAGACGAGATACGGATTGGATGCCGAGTATTACAGAGGGATTGACCTTATCCGCGCTGAACTCGTCGTTGGGTCGGATGACGGGCATGGGGCGAATGGCCAATGGATTCAGGTGGAGCATCCGCTGAACTACAAGACATCCCTGATCGGCATGCTGAAGCGATGGCAGCAGTCCACGGGCAGTTTCGCCGGATGGGGGATTGGCGTGGAGCACAAGTTGCAGGACACCAAGACCCTCCGCGTCGCCTATCAAGACCGCCGAATCAACGAACGCCTGCAGGACATGCCCATGAAGATGGACATGCACATGTTCACCATGCAGTACGTAGTAGAGTTCTGAGAGCATTCCTGCTCGCGGTGACCGGCTTGCTTTCGTCAGCGCTTTCGGCGGCCGTTCCGGTACTTCCCCCCGCGCCCGAAGGAGTCGTTATCGAGCAAGACGTTTCCTATCTCGCACCCGATCGGGCGGAGAAGCTCGATCTCTATCTCCCTGCCGACCGCCCGAAGGGCGTCCGCTCGCCCGCAATCGTCATGATTCACGGAGGCGGTTGGGTAGGGGGCGATAAGGCTGAGTACCGCTCGTTCAACATCTGCACGACTCTCGCCCTCGCCGGATACGTCTCTGCCAGCGTGAACTATACCCTGGAGCGAGGGAACTGCTGGCCCACTGACCTCTATGACTGCAAGAATGCCCTTCGTTTCCTTCGAGTGAACGCCGACAAGTACCAAGTGGATGCCGATCACATCGGGGTAATCGGCGGCTCGGCGGGAGGCCATCTAGCGCTCATGGTCGCGTACACCAGCCGCGTCCCGAGGCTCGAGCCGGCCTCTCCCTATCCGCTGGTCTCCGATCGAGTGCAGTGTGTCGTGGATATGTATGGCATCACCGATCTGCTTACTCGGCAGAAGACCGACGATCAGGGCAAGCCCACCGGAGAGGTCTTTGCCTCGACCGCCCTGCTAACCAAGACCCGCGATGAGGATCCTGAGGGCTGGAGGTTCGCCTCGCCGGTCTATCACATATCGAAGGGCAGCCCGCCGACTCTCATCCTCCACGGCCTGATAGACAGCACCGTGGACTACGAGCAGACGAAGGAGTTGGACAGGAAGCTTGCTGAGTTCGGCGTCGAGCGCCGGCTCATACTACTCGAAGGCATCGGCCACACGTTCGACCTCCAAGGTTGGCGCAAGCAACCCTTGCCCGAGGACGTCAAATCCATCATCACCAGCTTCTTCAACAAACACCTGAAGTCAGGCCCCCCATAACCTATAACCGAAAACCCAAAACCCTCTGCCCAGCATGCCTACGGCATGCGTTCGGATGCTATCACCCGGGTGCGCTGCATCTCTTCTGCGAGATGCGGACCGCCTTCTTCGCGCCCTCCCACTTGACGGTGCAGTTCAGCGCCTCGCCGATCGTCCTCAGAGGCAGGAGCAGGTTGCCGCCAACCATGATTCCCTTCGCCTGATGCACGCGCGCCCTCTTGTTCCCCAATGTGATCGTGGCGGTGGAAGTCTTCTCGTCCCACTTCACCTTCGCCCCCAGGGCTTGGGCGGCGCTTCTAAGCGGGATGTACGTCTGGCCGCCCCTCATAATGGCCGGCGGATTGGACTTCCGCTCGACGCCGTTGACGAACACTCTGACCGGCTGATCGGCGAGCGCGAACACGGCCGGCAGGAGTAACGCACAGATGATAATCAATCGGCAGGCTTTCATGTTACTTCGCCTCCACCTCGATGATCGTATCCTTCTCCGGCTCGACCTTCACCGTCTGTTCCGTAGACCACAGGTTGTCCTTTGATCCAATCTCATGATCCGACTCATCCGTCAGCAGCGCGGCCGTCACCCGATACGTCCCCGCCTTCACCGGAATGCTGGCTTCCATCTGCTCGTCAAAGAACGTCTCGTTCCCCAGGGTAGGCCCCCAATAGCCGGTGAGCACGGGCTTGCCGTCCTGGGTCGTGATCCTATAACCGAAGCGCAGGATCTCCCTTGGAAGGTGGTCGCCCGCCAGCCGGAAGACTATCCTCTCGCTCTTCTTCATCCTCAGGGTGACTTCTGTGGTCTCATCGGCCTGCACCTTGAAGGTCACCGGTACGGGCAGATGCGTGTCACTGTATGCCCAGATAGAGTATTTGCCCGGTGGGAGGGAAGGGAAAACCAGTCTCCCCTCGGGCGTTCGGACCATCTTGTAGGTTGGACGGTAGGAGGGCCCTGACTGGTCTTCGGCGGGGGAGAAGCGGAATCCCTGCTCATTCGCGCAGAACATGTATCGTGGGTCCTCCAACGGCCTGCCGGTCGCATCATCCACCACCTTTACGTGCGCCTGACCCGTCGGTGGGATTCTGATTATGACGTCAGTCTTCTGTTCGTCCTTAGCGAGTTTGATCGTCTGGCTGGGAATTCGGTCTTGATCCTCTATCGTGGCGACTATATACTCGCCGGGAACAAGGTATTGGAAAGTGAACCTTCCTTTGTCATCGGTCTTAGCCTGCCCAACCAAGTTGGACCAGTGATTGACCTCCTGGTCGTACCATTTGCTTCTCACTTCCCCTGAAGTGATTCTGACATACCACATTACGTCGGTATTGGAGATCGGCTTGCCGGTTGATTGATCGAAGATCTTGCCCGAAAGAGAAGCTCCCGGGAGCTCGATATCCAGGTGGTTTTCGCCCGGCTTGATGGTCGTTTCCAGTGACTCGTGCCCCTCTTCATACTTCTTCGCATAGCAAGAGACCCGATGCTCTCCGGCCTTCGGGACGGTGATTCGATATGCGCCGGCCTTGTCCGTCTCGCCGATTGCACACCACCATCTATCGTCTCCCTGGGACAAGGTTATGGAGGCTTCGGCGACTGGCCGACCGTTGCAGGTGATCTTCCCCTCCAGCTCGGCCTCTCCCGGCTTATTCCAGTCTACCTCGTACACCTCGCCGCTCTTCACCTCGGCGATATGTACCCATCTGACTCGGCCCTCGTCGCTAGCACAGACATGGTACCTGCCCGGCTGAAGGTTCTCAAACCGGAATGTCCCATTCTCATCAAGCTTCTCTCGACCCACGTCACCCCATGATTTCTGGTAGAGGGTTGCGTAGATACCTGATAAGGGCTTGCCGGCCTCATCGGTGATCTTGCCTACTATGACGGCAGCCTTCTGCATAGTAACCGAGAGAGGCTTATTGAGAATCACGCCCGGGAATACCACCGTGCCATAGCCGGGTTTCTTTAGCATGATGCCGCCGGCATCCATGGGAATGGACGCAATCTTGAACCGCCCCTCGGCGTTGGTCCGAGCGGTCGGCTTCTCGGCTTCATACCAGAGGGCCGTATGGGGCGAACTGATGTCAGCGATCGTCACCAGCACCCCCTCCAGCGGACGGCCCACCTCATCGGTAACCGTTCCCTCGAAATCATGAGCGCGCTTCAAGCGAAATACTGTGCTGTAATCGGCTTCGGCCTTCGCCTCCACCTGATACTCGGTCTCGCGCTGGTAGCCCGAGGCTTCTACGCCGACCGTGATCTTGTTGCTCGGAATCATGTCGTAGGGTTTCAGCGTAAACGTGCCGTCTGAAGAGTCGAACACCTGCGGATTGCCGCTTTCCATCACAACCGAGAACCTAGTGATCGGCGAGCCGTCTTCGGCGCTAAGCACTTTGCCCGACACAATGCCTCTCCTATACATCACGAGGATGTGGTCGTCCCTGTCTACCTCCAGGGGCATGCCGTCAATGCTCGCGTAGCCCTCCTCGCCGGCGTATGCCTGGATTACGACCCCCTCGCGCGGAAGGTCTTCCAGGCGGAAGTGCCCTTTTTCATCCGTGTCCACTGATTGGACCGAGCTGTAGGAATTGTCGCCGCCGATCTTGACCCCTTCGGACACGAAGATCTCCGATTCGACGGATACCGATATGTAGGCGTGCAGGAGCTTGCCATCCTCATCCTCCACTTGCCCCTCCGCATAATGCCCTGGTTCGACAACGAGGTCTACTACCGCGTCAATGTTCTCCGGCACAATGCCGAAGGCGGGGGCGAATCCCTTCGCCTGCGCCATGACGATGTTCTTGCCATGGCTGATAACCTCCATTGCGTACCTGCCACCCGCATCGGTGCTGGCAGTCTTGGTATCCCAATAGCTGCTTCCCATGCCGTATGTGACGGACGCCCCCGCCACCGGTTTGCCGTCTTTCATAGTCACTCGTCCGGTGACGTTTCTCTTCTGCACAGGCGCGAGCCTGAAATCGAGCGTCGCCTCCCTCTCTCCCGGTGCAAAGCCCACCTTGGTATCATAGACGCTCTCAAAGCCATCCGCCCTCGCGCTTATCTCCGGTGATGTATCCCGATCGAATCCTACGAGCACGTATTCCCCAGCCTCGTTGGCCTTCGTATACTGAAAATAGAAGGAGTATACGGATAGGCCGACTCGCGCCCCCGCGATGGGATTGCCTTCCTTGTCGGTGACCTTGCCCTTGATGGTTCCCCCAGGCTTCAGCTCTATCGGCAGGTCCATAGTCTCCCCAGTAGCGGATATGTTGAGTACCGGCCTATGGAAACCATCCTTGAGGGCGCTGAGTCTATGGCTGCGTTTCGGCAGCACGAATGAGTAACCACCGGATGCCGAAGTCACGGCGATGTCGCCCTCATCGGTGATGACCTGAACTCCCTCCATCGGCTTGCCGGTCGTCTTCTCGGTCACTATGCCGCTCACGACGCAGCCCTTCTCAAGTTTGAGCTCGTACGGCCCGGCAGTGCCTCCCGCCTTCACCTCAACCGCCGTCCGCCTGTCCTCGGCAACGAGGGTGTCGAGGCTCGCGTGAAGGAAGTACTTACCAGCCGGCGGGGACGCAGTGAAATTGCCCGATTCATCGGTCTTGACGACGGCAATCGGCCTGTGATCCCACCAGAGATTCCTTAGCTCCACAGTCGCCCCGACGGCAGGGGAGCCGTCCGGCATCAACACCGTGCCGGTGACGGAGGTGTTTGGGGTTGCTTCGGCCTGAGCGGCCGCCTGCACAGGGGTGAGCAGCAGAAGAAATGCGGTGACTGCGACGATCCACTTACCCATTGTCATACCTCCAGGTATGCTGGCACAGATCGAATCAGTACTGCAAAGCCTACGTCAGCATAGTCATTTTACGTCCAGTATAGGACTCCCGTTGCGCGTCGTCAAGCACAGCAGTTCATATTGGCTAATCGGTGTTCAAGGTAGTACAATGCAATCTGTCTGAGGACGAAGAGGTCTTCAACCGGGAGGACGATCCCGACTACGCCGAACGCCTTGCCTCCGTGCGTCATCTACCCCTCTCCCGCCTCGTCGAAGCCGAGGACGACCTGCTTCCCAAGACGCACCCCTACTGACTTGCTCGGCGGCGAGCCGATGCCAAACCGACCAGTCCTGCGATCATTGTCAGCAGCGAGGCCGGCTCGGGCACGGGAGCGTCGGTCGAGAGTTCGTCTACCATCCAGAAGCCGCCCTCGTCATGCAGCACCACATAGGCAATGCCCGAATAGCTGACCGTAAGATATGAAATCCCATTTCCACCGTTGCTCTTGGAATTAGCAGCCCCCGAGGTTGAGGTCAGGAGATCATCGGAGACGCCATAGGCCTCGACGACAAACGGGTAGAAGCTGGAGTAGCCAATGGTGAAGTAGCTTGCCAATCCCGACGTGAAGCGGACCTTCGCCCTTTC
>DASRZD010000718.1:0-19817 GCA_035686805.1 Armatimonadota bacterium | reverse complement strand
TGCCGCGAAGCTTACCGCCATAGGAGTGCCCACCCCATCCGGCAAGCCTCGTTGGTCCCCGAGTTCCATTCACGAAATGATCGCAGAGTGGGATCGGCTGTACCAGTATTCGGGCATCGGCTTCTGGAACCGCCGAGATTGTCAACGGAACAAACGCAATCCTCGTATACGAGATACCTCGGAATGGATAGTAGTCCCTGATGCGCATCCGGCGATAATCACCAAGAGCGAATGCGACGCAATATGGGCAATGGTCAAGGATAACAAGCCGGCTCCTAAGATGGGGCAATCCGGCCAGCCTAGCCGATGGGCACTGAGTGGCGGCGTACTCCGTCGCTATCCACAACGCCCTCTCAGCCTATCTCATCAGGCGGTGGGTTCTCCCAAGGAATGGGCGGCGCTCAAGTTGAACTCCGCCTTCTAAGCTTGCGCAAAGCGATGAGAGTTGCTAGCGCCGAAAGCATAGCGGCTGCTGAAGCAGGTTCTCCACTTGGGGCATCGGTTGAGATGCTGTCGATCATCCAGTAGCCGCCCTGATCGTGGAGCGTGACGTAGGATATCCCTGGATGCGTCACGGTCAGATAGCTCACACACGTTCCGCCCTTGCTCCTGGTGTTTGCCGTGCCTGTTGCCGACGTCAGAAGTTATCGCCGAGGTCATACGCCTCCACAACGAGCGATTGCCTCCGCGTTGCGGCCCGGCCGGTTTCGAAATCACAGGTCACGGTAGCGCACACGGGACGAGCCCCCGATCCGCTACCATGCGCTTTTCGTGCATCAGCAAAATTCTTCTAGAGTTTTTTTTGCAGAATACTTGACTTTTCGATGAGCCATAAGTACAATTAGGGAAAAGACCCCCAGGGGTCGGGTGTATACCCCGATGGGAGGGGTATTCATGGAAGACGTGCCTAGGTTGCTGGCTGATACAGAACGCCGGGTGGCAACTATCGAAGGACAATTAGGGGGAATAGAGCGACTCTTCGAAAAGGGTGATATTCCCCAGGCTCTCAATCAATCTGCGGCCGTCCAGAATGCGTTGGAAAGCCTGGTCAAGGTTCTTCTGCAGGTCTCTATCACCAGCAGGTTCGAGATGGAGACGCTTGGCGAGCGCCCGGAAGATGCGTTTGAGCGCGCTCTGGAGAGAGCCATGACCTATTGGTTCTCTGTCCAACGAAACGGTCACGAGCAGGTCGGAGCAGTTGACGGACCGGAGTTTTGGCTAACGGTTCGCACCCGTACTCGTGCCATTCAAGATCAGCTAAGAGACGTTAGCCTCATTCTAGAGAAGCAGAACTACCTTGAGGGACTGCGCGAGCTGGGCGCCGTGTACCATGCCATCGGCGAGATGGCGAAACTAGTGCTGCGGAAGTTCGTCAAGGACCGTATGGGTGATAAAGCCGATTTGAAGAGAGGCGCTGATCTGTTTGGACGCACAGTGGCTGATGCCCTGAAGTACTGGCATCTCCCAGACCCAAAAGTTGTGCCGGATCTGCCTAAAGAGATGGACTCCAAGATTCTCGTAGTAGATGATGATCCGGATGTCGTGGAGTACGTGACTCACGTACTGAAGAAGAGGCCTTCCCAGGTGGTGACTGCAGCGGATGCCGAAGAAGCCATGTGCAAGGTTGAATCGGAGAAACCTGACTTGATCATCTTAGACATCATGATGCCGCAAGGTATCGAAGGTTTCCAGTTCACCTGGCGCCTCAGAGCCCGTCCCGAGCCGGAATATCGCAAGATCCCCATCATCGTTCTCAGTGCAATTCACGACACTACAGATCTCAGATTCTATCCCGATCAAAGCGATGGATATTATGGCCCCGGAGAGTTCCTCCCCGTCGAAGCCTTTCTCGATAAACCGGTCAAAGAGGAGGAACTACTCAAACAAGTGGATCGAGTCCTGAGGCTTGCAGGACAAACCGCCGGCAAAAGCACGTAGGCGGTCTGGGTGGGAGTTTAGCTAGTGGAGACATCTGTAGGTTCCCATGCTGTCCCCGAACCCTCCTCGCTCGGCGAGAGAGTATTGTGGCTTGTAAGGCTGCGATGGCTGGCGGTCGCTGCCGTGTTCGGTATTGTTACGGTGGCGTCCGAGGCTTTCAAGGCGCAGTTACAGGTCAGGGAGCTCTATATCATCGGGGGCGTGCTGGCTCTCCTCAATGTCGTCTTTCTGGCACTGTGCAGGGCACTGCGCGTTACCCAGGACAGGCGGGGCGTGAGATCGAGTGTCATGGCCAATGTTCAGATCACCACCGATCTTCTCGCCCTTGCGGCTCTGATCCACTACTCCGGCGGTGTCGAAAACCCCTTTAGCTTCTATTTCATCTTTCACATAGTTGTCTCCGGAACTCTGCTTTCGCCGATAGAAGCCTGGTCCCAAGCGGCTGTGGCCATCGCTCTGTTCTCCGGGTTAGTCGAACTGGAGAGAATCGGACTCATCGCTCACCATCACGTGGGAGGGCTGGCCCCACCCTGGCTGTACCGCAACTCCCTTTATGTAACCGCTACCGTGGTTGCCTTCACGAGCACCATGTGTCTTGCCGTTTTTGTAGCCATCTCGATAACCCGACTAGTCAGGGAGAAACAGAAAGAGAGTGCCTCTTTGATCTTGCAGCTGAGGCAGGCATACCGCGACCTGGCTGGGCTGCAGCAGTCAAAATCCCAATACATGCGCCGGGTGTCTCACGAGCTCAAAGCTCCTCTGGGCGCCATCCAGAACTTGCTCACCATGCTTGAGAATACCTTGACCGGCGAGGGCAGAAGCAATGAGCGCGACCTCGCCGCGCGCGCAAGTAAGCGGGTAGATCAGGGCCTAAAACTGGTCAGCGATTTGCTCATTCTGGCACGAAGCCAGGATGCCAAGTTTACAATGAAGATGAGAGAGATTTCCCTGAATCAGATCATTAACGATGCGGCCGGGAGTCTCAGGCTTCGAGCAGACGAGAAAGGGGTCAAGCTTACGGTAGACATTCCCCGAGACCTGCCGTTGGTCCGGGGAGATGCCGAGAGTCTTGAGCAATTGTTCACAAATCTGGCGGCCAACGCCATCAAGTACACGCAGAAAGGAGGGTGGGTGGCGATCGGCGCTTCGCGGCAGGACAACCGGGTTCTCGTTAGAGTGTCCGATTCCGGCATAGGGATTGCCGGCGAGGATCTGCCTTACGTGTTCGATGAGTTCTACCGAGGGAAAAACGCGCGGCAATATGCTGAACAGGGAACCGGCCTGGGCCTTTCCATAGTGAAGAGCATCGCAGAGTTGATCGGGGCTGAAGTGAGCGTGCAAAGCGAATTGGACCACGGCACGACTTTCGAACTACTGATCCCCGCCGCCGCGCATACCGCTCGCCCCGCAGTTGTTTGATGCGGCGCCCGATTGTAGATACCAGAGGAGGTTGCAATGGCACAAGATACGCTGGTTAGTGCGGATGTCGGCAGTCTGAACGAGGTGTTTCTGAAGGAGCTTGCCCATGTTCCGGAATGGGAGAAGATAAGGACGTGCATACAATGTGGAACGTGCACGGCCTCCTGCCCCACAAGCCGAACCATGGACTATAAGCCGCGGGAGATTGTAGGACTGTTCAGGGCAGGCATGCTGGACAAAGTCTTGCGCTCGAATACCGTGTGGACGTGTGCCTCGTGCTACTACTGCTCAACTCGATGCCCCAGCGGCATAAGGCTGTCTGACATCATGTATGTCCTGAGGTCCCTTGGAATCAAGTTCGGACTGTTCAGCCGACGGGAAGCCTACCCGGTTCTTGCGAAGGCGTTCGCAAAAGTGGTGGACCGATACGGGAGGAACGCCGAAATGGAGATGCTCACGCGGTTCTACCTGAGTACCGGTCCTCTCCGCCTCAAGGACCAGATAGGCCTGGGCTTCAAGATGTTTCGGCGAGGACGCCTGCATCTCCTTCCTAAAGCGATCCAGGGGCGGCGGGATATCGAGAAGATCATGGCGCGATTGAAAGAGGAGGAAGCCAGATGAAAGACTACACCTACTATCCCGGGTGCAGCGCCGAAGCCTCCAGCAAGCCGTATGACGTTTCCGCCCGAAATGTCGCCAGGGCGGTCGGAGTGCAATTGATCGAGCTTCAGGATTGGAACTGCTGTGGAGCAACGACCTACATGTCGGTAGAGGAGAAGCGTGCAATGGCTCTATCCGCCAGGAACCTGGCCCTGGCCGAGAAAGAGGATCGAGACCTGGTGACCATCTGCAACGGCTGCTACTGCGTCCTCACCAAGACCCATGAATGTATGACGGCAGGCGGCGACCTGGAGCGGCAGTTGGCCGGTGCCCTCCAAGCGGCCGATCTCGAGTATCGCGGCACGGTCAAGGTACGCCATCTCCTCGACGTGCTGGTAAACGACATAGGGGAAGATGAGATTCGAAGCAAGGTCAAGAAGGAGCTCAAGGGCCTCAAGATCGCCCCCTATTACGGCTGCCAGTTGAGCCGTCCGAAAGGCAGGTTCGGCGACCCCGAGTTCCCGACAGAGTTGGATGACCTGCTGTCATGGCTGGGAGCTGAGCCTGTCTGGTATCCTCTCAAGGCAAAATGCTGTGGAGGGATGCTCATGACGGTGCAGCCGGGAGTCTGCGAGGAGATGGTGTACAAGCTTCTATCCGCCGCAATAGACTCCGGCGCTGAGTGCCTTGCCACACTCTGCCCTCTTTGCCAGATGAATCTGGAGGCCTACCAGGAGAAGATCAGCAGGAAGTTCGGCAGACGATTTGAACTGCCGATCTTCTACTTTACGCAGATCATAGGGCTCGCACTCGGCCTGGATGACAGTGAACTCCTGATCGGCGACAACTTGATATCCAGCGGCTCAATCGCTGCACGCTACTAAGGAGAGTCAAATGGAAAGAACCGGCGTTTACGTATGCCATTGCGGGACGAACATCGCTCAGACGGTGGACGTTGACGAGGTAGTCGCTTTTGCCGGCGGCCTGGAAGGGGTTGCGTTGGCGAAGCACTACAAGTACATGTGCTCCGATCCGGGGCAGGAGATGATCAAGAAGGACATCAAGGAGCTTGGCCTGACTCGGGTTGTGGTGGCCTCATGCTCGCCGCTGATGCACGAGCCCACATTTCGGCGCACCTGCGCACAAGCGGGGCTGAACCCCTTCCTGCTTCAGATGGCCAACATTCGGGAGCAGTGCTCATGGGTGACTCGGAATGGTAAAGGGGCAACCCACAAGGCTAAGAAGCTGATAGCCGCCGCCGTGAGGCGAGTGCTTATGCACGAGCCGCTCGAAGCCACCGAGGTGCCGATCAACCCGAATACCCTGGTGGTGGGCGCGGGGATCGCCGGAATCGAGGCGGCGCTGAAGATCGCAGAGTCGGGCCGAACTGTCTATCTGGTCGAGCGCGATCCGACCATTGGCGGGCAGATGGCGAAGTTTGACAAAACGTTCCCGACCCTCGACTGCGCTGCGTGCATCCTCACCCCGAAGATGGTCTCCGTAGCCCAGAACCCGAATATCCAGTTGCGCACGTATTCGGAAGTTGACTCGGTGTCAGGCTACATAGGCAGCTTCAAGGTGAAGATCAGGAAGAAGGCCAGGTTCGTGGACCTGGACAAGTGCACCGGCTGCGGAGTCTGCTGGGAGAAGTGCCTGGGGGTCAGGGTGCCTGCCAGGAGAATGATAAAGAAGGGCGATATGCTTATTAGCCCGGTAAGGAGTGAATAGGCGATGATAGATCTAACGTACGCTGATCAAGTTGCGCATTCCTACGCCGGCGACAAGGGCGCCGTGGTCAAAGCGCTGCAGGCGATTCAGGAGCACTACAACTACCTCCCTAAGGAGGCGATGGAGGCCCTTGCCACGGAACTCGGCGTGCCCCTGAGCCAGATCCTCAGGGTAGCAACGTTCTACAAGGCTTTCAGCTTGGAGCCTCGCGGCAAGCACTGCCTGGAGGTCTGCCTGGGAACCGCCTGTCACGTCCGAGGCGGAGCCAGGTTGATGGCAAAGATGGAGACCGAGTTGGGCGTCTCAGCCGGAGAAACGACTGATGACGGAGACTTTACGTTGGGCGTTGTGAGGTGCATGGGATGCTGCAGTATGGCCCCGGCCGTGCGAGTCGGCGACGACACGTATGGCCGCCTGAGGCTTGACAAGGTATCCGGCCTCCTGCGCCACTACCGGGAGGAGGGGGAAGAGTGATGATACGCACGCTCGCTGACTTGGATAAGGCCGGAGTTCTGGGCCTCAAATCGCTCTATCCGGACAAGACGAAGATCATGGTCGGCATGGGTAGTTGCGGGCTTGCCGCAGGTGCGAGGGCCATACATGAGACTCTGAGCAGGGAAATTGACGGTCAAGGTCTCCACGTAGTGATCCGCCGAACCGGGTGCATAGGCTTCTGCGAAGAGGAGCCGCTGGTAGACGTGATCCGGCCGGGTATGCCTCGCATAACCTACTCTCACATGACTCCTGAGAAGGCCGGCCAGTTGCTCCAGGACCCATCCGATGGCCCGATGAGGAAGGACTGGGCGCTTTGCAGAATGGAGGAGGAGGAGTGGCTTCTCCTGGACCGGATCAGGAAATACCCGCTGGCAGCCTCCAGTGACGGCAAGGATATCCCGCTGTATCAGGAGCTTCCGTTTTTCAGGAAACAGCGCAAGATCGTGTTGAGGAACTGCGGGTTCATTGATCCGGAAAACATAAACGAATACATCGCCAGGGGAGGGTACCGCGCCCTGAACAAGGTGCTGAACGGGATGCAGCCCGAGCAGGTGATCGAGGAAGTCAAGAATGCCGGGCTGAGAGGAAGAGGGGGCGCGGGGTTCCCCACAGGTCGGAAGTGGGCTGCCTGCCGTGCCGCCAAAGGGGATGTCAAGTACGTAGTCTGCAATGCGGACGAGGGCGACCCCGGCGCATACATGGATAGAAGCGTCCTGGAAGGCGACCCTCACTCGGTGCTCGAGGGCATGGCGATCGGCGGCTTCGCCATCGGAGCGCACCAGGGGTTTATCTTCGTCCGGGCCGAGTACCCCCTGGCGGTAAAGACGATGCAGGCGGCGATCAAAGATGCGGAGGAGCTGGGGTTACTTGGCAAGGACATCATGGGCACGGGCTTCGACTTCACCGTTCAGGTAGTCCGCGGAGCAGGCGCTTTCGTCTGCGGCGAGGGTACAGCGCTTCTGGCGTCCGTGGAAGGGCGGATCGGTGAGCCCAGGCAGCGGCCCCCTTCGACCACCGAGAAAGGCCTGTGGGGCAAGCCCACGAACATCAACAATGTCAAGACCTGGGTGAATGTGCCTGCGATCATCCTCCGCGGCGCTGACTGGTTCTCCGGCATGGGAACGGAAAGAAGCAAAGGGACCATGGTGTTCTCGCTCGTCGGGAAGGTCAAGAACACAGGCCTGACCGAGGTGCCGATGGGGATGAGCCTGGGGGACCTGATCTACGACATAGGAGGGGGCATAGCAGGCGACAAGCGCCTCAAAGCAGTGCAGACAGGCGGCCCTTCGGGCGGCTGCATCCCGGCAACGCTGGCGGATCTTCCCGTGGACTACGAAAGGCTCACCGAAGTGGGTTCGATGATGGGATCCGGCGGCATGGTTGTAATGGATGAGGAAACCTGCATGGTAGACGTGGCCAGGTATTTCCTCACCTTCACGCAGGACGAGTCTTGCGGAAAGTGTACCCCCTGCCGGGAGGGTACTCGAAGAATGCTCGAGATACTGGACAGGATTGCGGCAGGCAAGGGAGAGGAAAACGATCTCGATCTGCTGGAAAGCCTGGGCAAGATGATCAGGAAGGCATCCTTATGCGGATTGGGGCAGAGCGCTCCCAATCCCGTGCTGACAACAATCCAGTACTTCAGGGACGAATATGAGGCCCACATCAAGCACAAGAGGTGCCCGGCCATCGTCTGCAAGGATATCATCTATACCCCCTGCAAGTACAACTGCCCGGTCGGGACCGACGTCCCGGCCTTCGTGGCCCTCACTGCGGCGGGTAAGTATCACGAAGCCTACGGGGTCATCAGCCAGGACAATCCCTTCGTCGTCTCGTGCAGCTACGTATGTCATCACCCTTGCGAGAATCGCTGTCGGTCGGGCGACATCGCCTCGCCCATCTCAGTCAAGGCTCTGAAGCGGTTCATCGTGGACCAGGAGATGAAAACAGGTGTGAGTCCCCGACGCCGCCCGGCGACGGCCAAGCTGGAGAAGGTTGCCGTCATAGGGGCTGGGCCCGCCGGACTGGCTGCCGCTTACGACCTGTGCCAATGGGGCTACGACGTCACGGTGTTCGAGAGATCTGCCTGTGCAGGCGGGATGCTGGCGGACGCTATACCGCGCTACCGATTGCCCAAGCAAGTCCTCGATCTTGAGATAGAAGAGATCAAGAAGGCCGGCGTGAAGATCCAGACGAATGTCGAGATCGGCAGGCAGATCACTTTGGACCAACTCTTCGCCCAGGGCTACGGAGCGGTGTTCGTAGCGACCGGCGCTCATAAGAGCGTCAAGCTTGGCGTTCCAGGAGAGGATGTCGAGGGGGTAGTAGATGCGCTTGACTTTCTGAAAGCCGCGAATCTGGGCAAGCAAGCGACATTGGGACGCAGAGTCGCAGTAGTGGGTGGCGGAAATGCAGCCATAGACGCGGCCAGGACCGCCCGACGGCTTGGATGCGAAAGCGTGTCAATCATATACCGAAGGACCAAAGAAGAGATGCCTGCGATCACGCGGGAAGTTGAAGCGGGGCTGGAGGAGGGAGTCCACATGGAACTCCTCGCCGCCCCGACAAAAGTGTTGGCGGAGAATGGGAGGCTCACCGGCGTCGAGTGCTGCCGCATGGAGCTTGCCGAACTGGATGAAAGCGGCCGGCGGCGGCCGGTCCGCATCCCCGGCACGGAGTTCACTATTCCACTGGATAGCCTCATTCCCGCCATAGGTCAGCAGCCCGACCTGAGTTTTCTCAACGGTACCGATGGGTTTCAGACCTCTCGAAGCGGGACCCTGGCAGTGGATCCCGAGACCCTGTCCACGGACCGCGAGGGCGTCTTTGCCGGGGGCGACGTAGTGCTGGGGCCCTCCACTATCGCGGATTCTATAGCTCAGGGCAAACTCGCGGCTGTCTCGATTCGCAAGTACCTGAGGGGCGAAAGCCTCGCGCGCGAATACAAGGTGGCGCCGCCATCGCAGTATGTAGAGCCGCTGGAGCTCAGCGAGGACGAAGTGGCAGCGCTGGAGCGACCGCAAATGCCCTGTCTCGCCGTTGAGAAAAGGATCGCATGCTTTGATATTGTGGAGCTTGGATTATCGGAGACCGATGCCCTGAACGAAGCGAAACGCTGTCTCAGGTGCGATCTTGAGAAGGCAGCTACAGGCATCTGAGAGGAGTGCACACATGATCACGTTAACCGTTGATGGTCGAGAAACACAGGTAGAGGAAGGGAAAACCGTACTGGACGCCGCGCGCCAGCTCGGCATCGAGATCCCCACTCTCTGCCACTATGACGGGATCGAGCCCTACACCGCATGCAGAGTCTGCATTGTGGAGCTGATCGGCCAACGCGGCCGGAGGTTGGCGCCGTCTTGCGGCTACCTGGCAGAGGAAGGTATGGTCGTAGAAACCACCACGCCGGAAGTACTGGAGGCGCGCAAGCTCATAGTGGAGCTCCTGCTGGCAAGGTGCCCTCACGTGGAGCGTGTACGAGAGCTTGCGGACGAACTCGGGATCGGCGAACCCAGGTTTACGACTGAGAATCCCGACGAGCGATGCATATTGTGCGGCCTCTGCGTCCGCGTTTGCGAGGAAGTGGTTGGGGCCGGCGCCATCAGCTTCAACAACCGCGGGGCGGATCGCGTAGTGACCACCCCGTTTGGCCTGCCGTCCGAAGCCTGCATCGCGTGTGGGGCCTGCGCGGAAGTCTGTCCGACTGGAGCCATCCGGGTTGAAGGCGACAGCACGGTTCCGCACCTCGAATTGGACCTCGGCCCGCCAAAGGCTATCCACAAACCGTTCGCTCAAGCAGTGCCGAACGTTCCGGTCATAGACCTGGAATCCTGCATACATGCCAAGACCGGCAATTGCAAGTTCTGCGATCAGTTCTGCGGCCCGGACGCCATCAACCATGATATGGAGGACCAGTTCGAGGAAGTCGAGGTTGGCTCCATAATACTGGCGACCGGATTCGAGCCGTTCGACGGCTCCAAACTGGTCCAATACGGCTACGGAAGACTGCCCGACGTGATAAGCGGTCTGGATTTCGAACAGATGAGCAATGCCGGTGGCCAGACTAACGGCAGGATCCTGCTGCACGACGGCAGGACCCCCACCAGCGTCGGCATCCTGCATTGCATAGGAAGCCGTGATGAGAATGCGAACGAGTATTGCTCGCGGGTGTGCTGTATGTACGCGATGAAGTTCGGTCACCTTGTCAGGGAGAAGACGGACGCTCAAGTGTATGAGTTCTACATAGACATGCGCGCGTTCGGCAAGGGTTACGAGGAGTTCTACAAGCGCTGCATGAGCGAAGAAGTCACCTTCATCCGAGGTAAGGCGGCTGAGGTCACCGACGTCGCGGAGACTCCCGAGGAGAGGGGCAAGCTCATCGTCGTCGCCGAAGATACGCTGCTGGGCGAAGTGCGAAGGATTCCGGTTGATATGGTGGTCCTGGCCACGGGCCTTGTTCCTCGTGGAGACACGGCCAACGTCGGAAGGACCTTCGGTATCTCGCGAAGCAAAGACGGCTTCTTCCTGGAGCAGCATCCGAAATTGGCCCCGATATCCACCGCAAGCGACGGGCTTTTTATTGCCGGCGCATGCCAGGGGCCGAAGGACATCCCGGACAGCGTTGCCCAGGGGGCTGCCGCCGCGGGCGCGGCCCTGAGTCTTGCCGGCGCAGGGGTCTTTTCTCTCGAGCCGATTACTTGCTCCATCGAGGAGACCGTATGCGGCGGCTGCAAGATATGCGTGAGCGTCTGTCCTTACGATGCCATCACCTTCGATGAGGAGAAGAAGATCTCCGCCGTCACCGAGGCCCTGTGCAAGGGATGCGGCAGCTGCGCCGCCGCCTGTCCTTCCGGTGCAGCGGCACAACGACACTATGGCGATAAGCACATCTACGCCGAAATCGCCGGCGCTTTGATGGAAGTAACTTCAGGGGAGAGTGTGACATGAACGAGGAGTATGAACCCACGATAATCGGCTTCTTGTGCAGATGGTGCTCGTATCTGGGCGCTGATCTTGCAGGGACGAGCCGCATGCATTATCCGGCGAATCTCATCCCCATACGGGTCATGTGCTCGGGACGCGTGGACCCCACGTTCGTCATGCGGGCACTGGCCGATGGGGCGGATGGAGTGCTGATCGCCGGCTGTCATCCCGGCGACTGTCATTACCAATGCGGCAACTACCGAGCCGCCGGCCGCTACTCGCTGCTCTGTGACATGTTGGAGCAGTTCGGCGTTGAGAAGGAGCGGGTCCGGCTGGAATGGATCTCGGCCGCTGAGGGAGAGAAATTCGCGTCGGTGGTCACCGAGATGACTAACGATATTCGCAGGCTCGGCCCGCTGAAATGGAATGGGAATGGGGCAAAGGCCGACAGCCCAGCTTTGGAGGAATGAGCATGGATAAACTGAAGTTTGCGATTTACTGGGCCGCGAGCTGTGGCGGCTGTGATGTGGCAATCCTGGATATCAATGAGAAGATCCTGGACGTTGCCGAGATTGCGGATATCGTCCTGTGGCCCATCGCGCTGGATTTCAAGTACAAGGATGTCGAGGCCCTGCCCGATGGATCGGTTGACGTATGCCTCTTCAACGGCGCGGTGCGAAACTCAGAGCAGGAGGAGCTCGCCAAGCTGCTTCGGGCCAAGTCGAAGGCAATGGTCGCGTTCGGGGCATGCGCCTGCTTCGGTGGGATACCGAGTCTGGGCAATGTCTCCGACCGCGAGCATATTTTCCGGCGAGTGTATCAGGAGACCGCTTCGACTGCGAATCCCGATACCGTGTACCCGCGGACCGTGACCGAAGTGCCCGAGGGCAGATTGGAACTCCCAGAGTTCTTCGATACGGTCAAGAGCCTGGCTCAGGTCATACCCGTGGAGTACTTTATTCCCGGATGCCCGCCTCCGCCCGACCTGATTGTGACAGTAGTCAACGCCATCGCTACCGGCCAGCTTCCACCTCCCGGCGCCGTCATTGCCCCCGACAAAGCCCTGTGCGACGAGTGCGAGCGGGAGCGGTCGGAAGACAAGACGGTCAAGGAGTTCAGGCGGCCCTGGCAGTTCATCGCCGACAAGGAGAAATGCTTCCTCGAGCAGGGACTCGTGTGCGCGGGTCCCGGGACCAGGGCCGGATGCGGCTCGAGGTGCATAAAAGCCAACATGCCCTGCCGCGGATGCTTTGGGCCTCCGCCCGGCGTGAGCGATCAGGGGGCGAAACTGCTATCGGCGATGGCCTCCCTGGCGGACTCGGAGGATCCGACTGAAATGGCTGCGATAATAGGCGGCATCAAAGACCCATTGGGTACTTTCTACAGGTTCGGAATGGCCAATTCTACGTTGGGAAGAGTGAAACTATGACAAAGACGCAAACCACCACGATCTTGATCAACCCGATAACCCGCCTGGAAGGCCATGGGAAGATTGACATCTTCCTGAATGACGCAGGCGACGTGGAGAATGCCTACTTCCAGGTACCGGAGCTGAGAGGCTTCGAGGAATTCTGCCGCGGCAGGCCGGTGGAGGAGCTGGCCCGCATCACCACTCGAATCTGCGGCGTATGTCCGGGCGCCCATCACATGGCCTCCTCTAAGGCGTTGGATGCCGTGTTCCATGTTGACCCGCCGCCCGCAGCGAAGAAGCTGAGGGAACTCTTCTATTGCGCTCACATGATCCACTCGCACATAGCGCATTTCTATGCCCTGGCCGCTCCCGATTTCGTATTGGGGCCGCAGTCCGATCCTGCCATGCGCAATGTCCTGGGTGTCATAGCCACAGTCGGCAGGGAACTCGGCGAGTCTGTGATCAGGCATCGGGCCTACGCCCAGGACATCCAGGCGCTCATCGGCGGCAAAGCAACTCATCCGGTATGCGGCCTCCCGGGAGGAATGAGCAAGGCGATCAACGAGGAGGAGCGAAAAAGCATCCAGGACATGGCCGAATCTACACTTGAGTTTGCCAAATTCTCTCTCAAATTGTTCCACGATGTCGTCCTAATGAACAAGGAGTACGTAGACATAGTTCTCGGGGATGTCTACACCATGCAAAGCTACTATATGGGGCTTGTAGACCAGAACAACAAGGTGAATTTCTACGAAGGCGATATCCGGGTCGTGGATCCCGTGGGCCTGGAATTCGCTCGCTTCAAGCCCGCCGAGTACTTGGACCATATTCAAGAGCATGTGGAGTCATGGACATATCTGAAATTCCCGTACCTCAAGAATGTAGGTTGGAGGGGTTTGGTAGAGGGTGACGACAGTGGGGTCTTTCGCGTTGCGCCCCTTGCCCGGTTGAACGTGGCGGATGGAATGGCGACTCCACTAGCCCAGGAAGCCTATGAAGCCATGTTCTCGACGCTGGGCGGTAAGCCGGTCCACGCCACTCTGGCCAACCACTGGGCTCGCCTGGTGGAGCTGATGTATGCAGCCGAGCGGCTTCTGGAGCTGGCGACCGATGCCGAGATTACGAGCCCTGACGTGCGCGCGATTCCGACGGCAACACCGGATGAGGGAGTCGGCGTCGTCGAGGCCCCGCGCGGGACGCTTTTCCATCATTACAAGACGGATTCCGATGGATTGGTTACCGACCTGAATCTGATCGTGGCGACCGTGAACAACCACGCGGCGATATGCATGTCCATCAAGAAAGCCGCCCAAGCCTTAATCAAGAAGAAGACCGTCTCTGAAGGGCTTTTGAATATGGTCGAGATGGCCTTCAGGGCGTATGATCCGTGTTTCGGCTGCGCCACCCATGCGCTTCCCGGTCAGATGCCGCTCACGGTGTTGATCCGCGATAAGTCGGGGGAGATTCTGCAGAAGGTCGAACGGTGAAGACGCTCGTCCTGGGGCTGGGCAATGACATGCTTTCGGACGATGCCATCGGCCTGAAGGTTGTCCGGGAGTTGGCCCGGGTCAACAGCCGCCCGGATGTGGAGGTGCAAGAAACCTGCCTCGCCAGTCTGGAGCTGCTGGATCTTCTGGTCGGATTCGACCGGGCCATACTCGTGGACGCGGTACTGACGGAGACCGGCAGCGTCGGTGATATCTACGACCTGTCGCCGGAGAGTCTGGACATCGGCTCGACGCCTACCTCTCTGCACCACGTGGACTTGCCAAACGTTCTCGCTATGGGAACGGGGCTTGGCTTGAAGATGCCGGAAGACGTACGCATCCTGGCGGTGAAAGCAGATGACATCACCACGTTTGGCGGGCCGTGCTGTGCCGAAGTCGAGGCAGCCGTTCCAAGAATCCTCGACCTGATCGAGGCCCGGCTATCTACCTGATCCAGAGCGACACATCGTCCGCGTTCCAGTGCGTCCCCTCGATCAAGTGTCTACATTAGGTGGTAGCGCCAGGGGGAGTCGAACCCCCGCCGCGGCCTTGAAAGAGCCGTGTCCTAACCGTTAGACCATGGCGCCACGCTTAGCCTTCCTGCCCCCTCTTCGAAAATCTTCGAAAATCAGGAACATTTACGAGTGGACAAGAACGCATTCCCCAAGTACAATGATGGTAGAAAGAAAAGCTCGTCAACAGGACGGACGAGCACAGTGATTATACCAGTTTTTGCCATATTGCGCAACCGCACCCCGTAATGGTATGTGGGTCGGCTCTTGACTGTGGAACATATTAGCAGACAGAGTCGTATCCATAAATGAGTGAACAAGATTTGAAACTTGCGGGGGAAATGTATAGGAAATGTGAATAATTGTTGACTTCTGCGTTTCCGTGTGCTAGTATTCTCTGGTGACATGCGCACTAGTCCTGAAAGGGCCGAGGCTGTGACCGCCGGCTCGCAGTTTTCGATGAAGAGAACACAGGTATAGTGAAGCTGAAAGCTTCCTTGAAGAGGAGTACTTGCAGGGGCTATCAATGGAGCTAGAGCGTTACGAAGGAAACCCGTTACTGGCGCCCACGAAGAACTGGTGGGAAACCAAGGCCGTATTCAATTGCGCGGCGGCGAGATCGAATGGGAGAGTTCACATTCTGTACCGAGCGATGGGCGATGATAATGTCTCTCGATTCGGCTATGCCTGCACGGAGAACGGCCTTAAGGTGGTGAAGCGTGACGACATCCCCGCTTACGAGTCCGTAGGCGATGAGCTGGAGAGGCTCGGGGTGGAAGACCCCCGAATCACGCGGATTGACGATACCTACTACATCACCTACACAGGAGTATCCCTCTACCCCTGCAGTGAGACTCGTCCATCTCCGCACAAATCAGTGCCCTGGCGCTGTCGAGTGGGCCTGATCTCTACCAAGGATTTCATAACTTACCGCAAGCACGGATGCATCCTGCCCGACATGGATAACAAGGATGTCGTCCTGTTCCCTGAGAAGATCAAGGGCAAGTATGTGCTGCTTCACCGTATTTTCCCGAGCATTTGGATGGCCTACTCGGAGGATCTCATCAACTGGCATGATCATCGTCTGCTCATGAGGGTCCAGCCGGATTCCTGGGACTGCAATCGGATTGGGGCCGGCGCACCCCCCATCAAGACCGAGGCGGGCTGGGTGAACTTCTATCACGGTGTTGACCATCAGCGGAACTATCGCCTGGGGATCATGCTTCTCGACTTGGAGGACCCGTCGAAGGTTCTGGGAAAATCGTCTGAGCCCGTCCTTAGCCCGCAAGAGGATTACGAGAAGCACGGCCTGGTGCCGAATGTAGTCTTCACCTGCGGGGCAATCGAAAAGGATGGGCATTACTATGTTTATTATGGCGGGGCGGACAAGGTGGTCGGCGTGGCCACCATGGACCAATCGGACCTGAAGAAGGTCAAGCTCGAGAAGCCTCGCTAAGTTGTTCCGTGCTCCTCATTCTTGGCCTGAAAAAAGCAGCTCCGAAACTCGGAGCTGCTTTTTTCGTTTCACGCTTTCGACCGCGCCTTCGGGGTTAGCTGTCGGGCTGGGACCGAAAACTGCCCCTCTCTTGTCCGGTGAGATTCGCCCCTATTCCACTTGGAATGGTTCCCCCGATCCCGACCTCTCGGGACTCGGCGTTTGGTTATGCATTATTATTACCACATCATTTACAAATCTGTCAACCCCTTGTGGAAAGATTTTTCGCTGAGTTGGTATATTAGACTTTATAAGGAAACCAGGAAGGCAGGAAATGACCTTTGTATGTCCTCTCCTAGCTTCCTGGCTTCCTTATAAGTAAGCTTTCCGCCCACTATATGATATAATACCTCCGAATTATCGGAGGCGGAGATGAAGCAGCCGTTGAGAATCGCTGTCGCTCAGATCAATACCACGGTCGGCGACCTGGATGGGAATACCGCGAAGATCATTGACTACATCGGTCGGGCGAGGGAGGCTGGGGCGGATATAGTCATGTTCCCCGAGATGGCGACCACCGGCTACCCGCCCGAGGATCTCCTCCTTAAGAATGGCTTTGTCCAGCGGAACATCGAATGTCTACACGAGATCATCCCCGCCACTAAGGGCATAATCGCGGCAGTGGGGTTCGTGGATCAGCAGGATGACATCTATAACGCTGCCGCAGTCATCTCGAATGGGGAGTTGATGGGCATCCATCACAAGTGGCATCTCCCGAACTATGGCGTTTTCGATGAGGAGCGCTATTTCCGCTCGGGCAAGGAGACCATGGTCTTCGAGATAGACGGCCTCATCTTCGGGGTCGAGGTCTGCGAGGATAGCTGGTATCCCGACGGCCCGCATAGGATTCAGGCGCTCGCAGGCGATGCGCAGGTGATACTGGTGTTGAACTCCTCCCCGTTCCATGCCGGGAAATGGCAGTTCCGCGAGGAGATGATCGCCACCCGGGCATCGGACAACGCCTGCTTCTTCGTCTACGGCAACCTCGTCGGCGGGCAGGATGAGCTGGTGTTCGACGGCCACTCGATGGTCTTCGGGCCGGATGGGCGGGTGATCTGCCGGGCGCCGGCATTCGAGGAATCGCTCACGCTCGTGGAGTTGGACATCAATGAAGTAACCCACGAGCGCGCGGTCCAAACCCGCTACCGGCTGGAAACGGAGCAGATCAATGGCAGCATCCAAACGATCAAGCTCACACCGATCGCTCATGAGGCCAGGCCCGAGCTTCCGCCTTGTCTGACTGAGCCTCCCGGCCGCTTGGAGGAGATATACAAGGCCCTGGTCCTGGGGACTCGGGACTATGTGGATAAGAACGGCTTCAAGCGGGTCGAGCTGGGCATGAGCGGGGGGATTGACTCGGCGCTGACGGCGGTCATCGCGGCGGACGCCCTTGGCACGGACCGGGTGGTGGCGGTCGTTATGCCCTCGCAGTACTCGTCGGAGGCGACTCAAAGCGACGCCGTCAAACTTGCCGAGAGCCTGGGCATTCAGCACTACGTCATCCCAATCCAACAGGTTTATGAAGCCTACAAGGCCACTCTGGCGGAGGCATGCGCCGGCGCCAAGGAGGGCGTCGCCGAGGAAAACCTCCAGGCGAGGGCTCGCGGGAACATCCTGATGGCGCTGTCGAACAAGTTCGGCTGGCTCGTGCTTACGACGGGCAACAAGAGCGAGATCGCGGTCGGCTACAGCACTCTCTACGGCGACATGGCGGGCGGCTTCAACGTCCTGAAGGACGTTCCGAAGACGCTGGTTTACGAGCTTTCGCACTACAGGAACGGCCTCGGTCGGGTGATCCCGGACAGCATCATCGAGCGAGCGCCCTCCGCCGAGCTTCGGCCCGATCAGAAAGACGTTGATACCCTGCCGCCCTATGACATACTCGACCCGATCCTCCATGCGTACGTGGAGCAGGACAGGGGCGTCGCGGAGATCGTGGCTTCGGGCTTCGACGAGGAGACGGTCAGGCGTGTGGTGCGGATGGTTGATCGGAATGAGTACAAGCGCCGCCAGGCCCCTCCGGGCATCAAGATCACCCCGAAGGCCTTCGGCAAGGACAGGAGATTGCCGATTACGAATAAGTACCGAGAATGAACCCATGCTTGTTCCTGTATACATCAGCTAGGCAGCGGAGTAGACAGACGAGGGCACCAAGAGGGCTATGGAGGAGGGTAAGTACACTGGAGGTGATTGGGATGGCGGAATCCAAGGAAGTGACCGACGTGGGACTTGAGCTGGTTGCGAAATGTGAAAAACTTAAGGCTGCAATCCTCGATTTCGCGGTGTCTTCTGCAAATGAACTCTGGGGGAGGGAAGAACGGACCTGTACTAGCCGTGAATTGGAGAGCACAAAACGCCAACTAAGAATAGACAGTCGGAGATGGTTTAGCGAAGCCAAGCTGTATGTTGATGGAAGGGTGATCTATGATGCCGGAAGCTTGGAAGCTGAATGCGAATCGGTTGATGAGATCATCGCTTCTATTCCTAGGAGATTCTCGCCAGAGATTCTGTACCGCGATCCTAAGGATATACCTGCCGCCTATGATGCGCTTCATATGGAGCTTTCCAGAAACATGGATGCGGCAGTCGACTTACTGCTGTCGGCACCGTCTCTGCCAGACAGTGATGTATCCGACCGTAACTCTGGTAGCACGGATAGAATACCTGCTGTGGAGCCTAACACCGCCTTCATCCTTATGTGGATGGACAAGTCAAATGCTGACTTGGAGGACGTCTGCAATGCCCTCAAGGAGATCTGCGGTCGGTTTGGCATCCAGGCTCTCAGGGCAGATGACGTAGAGCACCAAGAGTTGATCACTGAGGTTGTGCTCGACTATATACGGCATTCCGAATTCCTGATCGCGGACCTAACCGGCGAGCGTCCCAACGTTTATTATGAAGTTGGCTATGCCCATGCAATTAACAAGCGCCCAGTGCTCTGCCGAAAGGAGGGTACGCCATTGCACTTTGACGTAGCCGGATACAATGTCATCGAATACCGAAACCTCAGCGATCTTAAGAAACTACTTGATAAGCGATTGGAGGCAATAACGGGCCGTACCCCGGCACGACGGGGTGAGGCTAACGGCCATGAGTAACCGCCAGAGCATGCCTTCAAGATTGGCCATCTTCAACCATTGGAAAAACTGGCTCCTTGAACGGGGGATAGATACCAGCAGGCCTTGCTGCTGGGCGTGCATGCGGCCTGTGCCATCCAAGAAGACCGGTACAGAGGCGCAACTGTGGGGAACAGTGCAAGGGCTCGAAAAAGCTCACATTATGGCAGACTCTCTAGGCGGCCTGGCGACCCCCGATAACTTCTTCTTGCTCTGCAGGAAGTGCCATGGGAAAGCCCCAAATACGGGCAACAAGGATTTATTCTTTGCGTGGGCTACTAGACAGGATTGGAGTAGAGACCTTGCACGTGAGATAAACAACGCCATGGAGTTGCTATCCCAGTATCCTGGTGAGCGTGCGACGTTTATGATGTGGCTTGATGATCTTGGTCCTGACAAGGTGAAGAAGGCCATCAAAGAGGCCGCAGAGAGGAGCGCTCTGCACCTGGGACATCCTGATAGTGAATCCATTTCGATTACCGACCTGATCGGGAGTCTCTACCGAGAGTTTGCAGAATCCCCGCGAAGTGCGTTTGAAATGCTGTTCAGACGTTATCCGCCGAGAACCGTTTGGAAGGATAGCGAAGATCAGCAACAACCTCCCTGGACATATACTGCTCAGCACAAGTATACAACTGACCTTGGCGAAGACTGGTATGCATACATAGATGCCCAACGACGAGTAGTACTGCT
>DASRZD010000717.1:0-2669 GCA_035686805.1 Armatimonadota bacterium | reverse complement strand
ACCTACGCTCTCAAATACACTCGCGCCGGGCCGGCAGGGATCGTCCAAATGACGACAGTGATCTACTCATCATTCGCAGGAGTACTATGGTTCGGCGACCCCTTCAACGCCCGAATCCTCATCGGGGCACTCATCGTCCTCGCCTCCGCCGCCTATATCTCCCTCCGAACCGAGGAAGTGTGTGAGTGAACTCGCACAGCTATTGACAAGGCAAGCGTTTTCCGCTATCATGCGGAAAACAGAGCTGTTTCTCAACTTCGCGAGAGACCATGCGACATAAACGCCGTAGTCGGGTCGAGCTCACGAGGCCGGTTGGCCGCGTGTGACGGATCAGGACTAACGGCGTTTTCATTTGCGACGGCCTTCCTCCGAGAACAGACCAAAAGGAGGCGTTAGACATGTCGAGGCCTGCAAAACAAACCAGCCACAGTCTTCGTTATAGAGAGGTCGCATGCCAGGCATGGTCCCAGGTGATCCAACCCTATCTACAGAATCACCTTCCTGCGCTGACTGAGACCGCCTTTTACGCCGTTGGCTCCTCAGTCGCATACGGACTGGCCGATGAGCATTCCGATATTGACACGGTGCTCATTCTTCCAGCCGATGATCATGCTGCATGCGAAAAGGAATTGGTTGAATGGGCGTACCATAGTTCGGACTTGGCGGCGTTCAACCGTCGTATGCACACTGAACTGAACATAAAGGTCAGTATCTGGCAAAGAGAGGGTGTCGGCGTTCTGTTTGACGGCAAGGGAAGTTGGGATGATTTCTACAACGGCCACCAGCACTGGGTCATGACCCTCATTCCCATTCATGACCCTCTTGGTCAGATGAAAGTCATACAAGATTCGCTGACTCGCCTGCCGGAGGGCCTCGCTGAGCGGGCTGCCGAGCAGTATGCCGGCCAACTCGCCGATCTACGATGCGTTCTTCAGAAGCTAAGCGTGCCGGGCCAGGAACGTTTCGTCGGGCTGCTGAGCTACAGTATCACCTCCAGAGCGCTTCACTCTCTGTTCCACCGCGAAAGGGTGCCGCTGCCGTTCCACAAATGGCAGTGGAAGTTCGCAGAACGGCTAAGCAACGAGTCCGGGGTGGTTCTTCGGCAGCTTCGGGAAATGCTTGAGAGGCAAATGGGTGTCATCTCGTTTCCCGAGGGCCTGATCGGCAGTGAAGTGAGAAGAGCGCCAAGCCATGTGCCTCCTTTACCAATGGGAGTCAGTCTTCCGCCTGAGATGGTGGAGCGGGCACTGGCCTCGGTCCAGTGGCATTTGGAAGAGCGCGGCTGTTATCAGATGGTCCGCGCCCGTGCGAGGGGATGGCATGAGGCATCGCTTCAGTACATGTGTGCGGCTCGCTGTTTGCTTATCAAGGGCATGATACTGCTGGAAGCGAATACGATTGCCTGTGGCGAGGACGTTTCCACAATGTGGAAGCAGGTCAGTGAGCGCATCCCGGGCCTTGAGGACTGCCTGTGGCCGAGGGCCAACGAAGACCCGTTCGAGCAGACTCTTCGGGGCATCGCCCTATTCCGCCAGCGGTTGAGAGACAAGCAGGCTCTGCCACAAACATATCTGGATCGCCCGCTATGCAGTCCGCCGTCCTACGACCTGGCCTGCATTCTGGAGGAGTTGTAGACCTACAGCATCCTATCCTTCAGACTCTCTATATACCGCTCCGCCGAAAATGCCGCAATCGCGCCGTCGGCAGCGGCCGTGACCATTTGGCGCAGGCTCTTCCGCCGACAGTCACCCGCGGCGTACACTCCCGGCACGTTGGTCTGCATGTCCTCGTCCGTAATGATATAGCCCTCCGGGTCGAGGATGATGTGCCCCTTGAAGAGATCGGTGATCGGGTCGATGCCGATGAGAACGAAGACTCCCTCGACCCTCAGCACTCGCTTCGAGCCGTCGGTGACGTTTTCCAGCACGAGACCCTCGACCCGGCTGTCACCCTGGACTTCGACAACGATCGAGTTCCAGGCCATCTTGATTTTCGGGTTCTTGAACGCCCGCTCCTGGAGTATCCTGGTTGCACGCAGGGCATCCCTCCGGTGAACTATCGTCACCTTCGAGGCGAACCTCGTGAGGAACACGGCGTCCTGGACGGCGGTATTCCCCCCGCCGACAACCGCTATCTCCCTATCGCGGAAGAACGCCCCATCGCAGGTCGCGCAATAGGAGACTCCCTTGCCGGTCAATCGGCCCTCGCCGAGTATACCCAGCCTCCGTGGAGTTGCTCCCGAGGCAATGATGACTGTCGGCGCGCGAAGCTCTCCGTCCGTCGTGTTGATGACCTTCTCCTCGCCGGAGAAATCTACATTCAGCACCTCTGACGAGACGATCTCCAGACCGAGGCCTCGGGCCTGAAGCTCCATGTTGGAGCTCAAATCCGGGCCGCCAATCCCATCCGGGAAGCCGGGGTAATTCTCCACATGATCGGTCATGACCATCTGCCCGCCGGGGATGTACTTCTCAACGAGGATGGTCTTCAGCCTCGACCGCATGGCATATATTCCCGCGGCGAGCCCAGCAGGCCCTCCGCCGATGATGATGGTATCATACTGGCTCATGGCCCATATTATAACATATAGGACGCATAGGTCATATTCGTCATATCGGTCCCATAACTGGGTAAAACAACCGCGGAACAATCATCCGCATGACGAAGAA
>DASRZD010000716.1:0-7365 GCA_035686805.1 Armatimonadota bacterium | reverse complement strand
CCGACTTTGGGCCGGAGGGTGATCCGCTGGTTGATCCTGGGATTACTGATCGCGCGGACGCCCAGAGTATTCATGTATGAGGCCACCAAATGCATTGTGGTAGGCAGGCTGGACAGCGGGGGCTCGGAATAGGTTATTGAGAAAGTGCCCGATTCGCCGGTTACGGCACGTCCGATCTCGATGCCCGTCTCTTCGGGATAGCTTCTGAGAAGAAGAACCTGCGCGCCCGAGAAAGGCTTGCCGGCCTGATTGGCGATAGTGCCGTGAATTGGTTGATTGGCAAAGACGACGCTCGACAACAGCAGGAGCAGTACCAGCAGAGAGAAGTATCTCATGTGATTATCTACGAGACTGCGGCGATCGGGAGTTCCCCGAACACACTAGGCGGGGCCTTCGCGCGCGACTCGCTCGGTCGCCTGGTGGTAAAGCTCTAGCTGCTCGTCGGTTGTGCGAGCCGACTCGAGCTCGGGGATCACTTCATCGAGGTCGTCAGCATGCTCGATGACTTCCCTGTACTCCTCGGCTATGAGCTTGTTCCGCTTGGGCTTATGTCGGATCGGCTTGTCCATCCTCGATTCACTCCCCTCCTGTTTCGCCGGTAATGGCGATCAGCGTCGGTGCAGCCTGCCCATCGGCAGCTAGGAAATCCAAGGACTTGATGACCTTGTCTGGGCTTGGGTTATCCCATACGAGAGTGTTTACCCGAATAATGACGCCGGCAAGCGTCTTTCCACGCCATGCGCTGCGTGTTCGATTGCCGGGACGGGGTGCGTCCCAGGCAGAGATCGTCTGCCCGTAGACCAGATCCACTCGCTCGCTGGTTCCATCTTCGTAGTGGACGACATATTCTCCTGCTTTTCGACCTTCTCGCTCGCCGAATGCAGTTGTGCTCAGGAAGTAGAGACGGTCGGCTTTCGATCCGACGGGAATCCCGGTGACCTCATCTCCGAAGCCGTCCAATATCCCCGGGAGGCCGCCGAGGAGGATCGCCGATTGCTTATTGCCCAGGTTGAAGGGAATGCCTCCGAGGTTCGAGACTCCCTTCGGCAGGCCGCTGAGGTCGTTGCCCTCGCCCTGATTGAGCCAGCCCTTCAAGGACATGTTGCAGTACGGGCTGAGATCAACGCTGAACCATCGCCTATTCGCCTTCGATTCGCCGGTGAACCACAGATCGGAGAACACTCGGTCCGATTCGTAAGGGAGATCATCCAGAGTGGGCGAACCGGGCGACCAAGCCCATGCCGCGCCGAGGATATAGGAGTGGATCTGATGGAATTGCTCCTTCATCACCGTTTCCTCTGGCTGGAAGCCGGTCCAGGTCGTCTGCATCATGCCCTCTATGCCGCGCTTGCAGGCATCGGCGCTGAAATGGTAGAGGTTCTTCGGATTGTACCAGGTGCACCCGATGACCTTGAAGCCACGTTGCTTGTAGAAGTCGAGGGTCGGATACTCGATATTCGGGCCGTAATGCCAGTCGCAGATGACGATGTCCTTGGGCAACTGATCAACCAATGGTTGGAAACTGGGCTTGCTGAGCATGTCGCCCCACATCATCGTCTTCGCGCCCCTGGCCTTCAGGTAGTCGTGCAGTCGGATGGTGTCGTCAATGTACAGCTGCTCCTTGCCGATGCGCCGGCATTCCTCATGGACGGGGAATTGCCCTAGCATATCGAATTCATCGCGCCCGAGATTGACGTACTCCGGGTGGCCGAACAGCTCCAGGACCTCATCAAGGATGTCGGCCATGAACTTATGAGACTTGGGGTTGAGCGGGCAGTAGGCATAAAGGGCGGCAGCATCCTCCGCCATATCGAGGTTATTGCCGCCATAGAACGCCCATTGCAGATGGCCGAGCGTCTGGAGCAGCGGAGTTACGGTGATGTGATGAGCGTTCGCGATCTCGATGAGCTTGCGGACGTCAGCCTTGGTCATCGCCCGGTGAGGATTTCGGATTTCGGGATGGCTGGCCCATTCAACGTGCTCGCACTCGAGCTGGATGTTATTGATCTTGAAGCGGGAGAACACCTTCTCGATCATCCGGCCGTGGAATGAGAGGGCGTCGGTGGTGGCAAGGAGGTGGACTCCCCGGTAGGCGAACCTCGGCCAGTCACGGACGATCACCCGGGGAACGATAACCTTGTTTGAGAGTCCGCGGCTGATGAGCTGGCGAAGGGTCTGCGCGCCCCAGAATGTGCCGAGCTGATCCTTGCCTGTGATGAGGATTGCCTCCGGCTTTACCTCCAGGACATAGCCCTCTTTCCCGATGCCGGGCAGGTCGGATTGCTCGCCGACGATGATGCAGTTCTTCTGGTCGGCCGCCGACTCCACTATTGGGAGCGTGAATCCTGCGACTCGCTGGATTTCCTCATCGATCTCCTCAGCCGGACGGCGGTCCATGGGATCGTCCGATTTGGCGATGAGGATGCGGGTCTTGGGCGTGATGGTAAACGATCCGTCGAGGTACTTCACCTCCCTGGGCTCGGGGATGATGACGGGTTTCGCCGCCTGATCGGGTGGGACCTGTTTGATCGGCTGCGCGCCTTTGGGAGCGCCGGATGACTTGATCGGCTGAGGCTTGCCTCGGTAGCTTATGAACTTCAGGCTGCTCGCCGGCTGCATCAATCGCCCGAACCGCCAGAAACTCGAGAATTGCGTGGGGACTTCCGACCAGGAGCTTTCCTCGGCATGGACGATGTCGCTTCGAGCGAATTGAATGCGCCAATAGGGCTCGTTCATTCCGAGCGGCTCAAGCAGCTTGAAGGGAATCGCCATTTCAGCGAACCAGCGATCGCTCCCTTTGCTCGCGGCGGCCGTCCAGGGAGCCTCGATATTGGCTGATTCGGCGATCAGGCCGTTCCGAGCCCCGAGACAATTGACCGAAAAATGATAAAAGTTCTCACGGGAGGCAACGGCATAAGGCGCGATAAAGACCTCCACGCTGTCATCCCGCCAGACCGGATCGTCATCCTTGGTGTAAACGGCCGTGAGCTTGCCGATCTCCGGCTCGATGCATTCCATGGCGATGTAGATGTTTTCGGCGTCATAGCAGACTCGGGCAATGGTCTGGCAGTCGGCGGGGCCTTTTCCGTCGTTTCGCCGAAAACCGGTCGCGACGGGGGCATTCGCCCAGCAGGGGTCGTCCAGCCGGCCGTCAATTGTTGGCGGCGACGCAACGAATGCGGGCGTGACTGCGATGGTTGATTGCTTGTCCAATTGTGACATTGCCGATCCTGAGATCATGGCCAAGATGCAGATAAGCAAGAGTACCTTCAATCGTGAATCCTTTCATCACTACTCACTCACCGGCAGGCCCTTTGAACTGAGGAAATCTTTCGCCTGCTGGATGGTGTAAGTCCCGAAATGGAAGATTGACGCCACCAGGACCGCATCCGCCTTCCCGTCGGTCACAGCTTCATACAAGTGATCCAGACTTCCCGCGCCTCCCGATGCTATTACCGGAACGCTGACTGCCTCCGCGATGGCTCTGGTCATGGGTATGTCGTAGCCATTCTGAGTGCCGTCCGTGTCCATGCTCGTGGGAAGGATTTGGCCGGCCCCGAGCCATTCGACCTCCTGAGCCCATTCGACGGCATCCTTTCCCGCCGGCTTTGTGCCTCCCTTGACCACAACCTCGAAGCCGGAGGGCATGTCATCGCTCTTGCGCGTATCAATGGCAACTGTGATCGCGTCCATGCCGAATTCATCAGCCGCGTCCTCGACGAGGTCGGGATTCTTAACGGCCGCAGTGTTGATGGAAACCTTCGATGCGCCCGCGTCGAGAAGCGCCCGGATATCGGAAAGCTCCCTTATCCCACCTCCGACAGTCAGCGGAATGGAGATGCGCTTGGCGGTTCGCTTGACGGCATCCAGCATGGTCTTGCGGCCTTCGAGCGATGCGGTGATATCCAGAAAAACCAGTTCATCTGCCCCTGCCTTGCTATATGCCGCTCCCATCTCCGCAGGATCCGCGACGTCGCGCAAGTCGGTGAAGTGGATACCCTTCACGAGCCTTCCGTCTTTCACGTCCAGGCAAGGGATGATTCGGACAAAATCCATGGTGTGCTCCTATCCTCCTTACAGCTTGTTCCCCCTGATAGGTTTCGTCCCGACGGCGGCAAATCCTCCCGACGTCCGGCGCGTTTTGGGGCACGCGCCGTAGGGTACAATATTAGTGAACAGTAAACAGTGAACAGTAAACTGTACAATCAGCGGAAGGAGGGTCTGCAAGTGGAATACCGTGCTCCTGAAGATAATCGCGGGGTCGCGCCATGGATTTGGGTGCTTATCGTGTTGTTGGCGATATTGCTGGTTTTTGTCGTTTGGTGGGCCGTCGCGGCCCAGAGTCAGCGAACAGTCACAGTTCCGGGGCCGGCACAGCCGACGACGCCGCCTGCGCAGCAGCCAGCCCAGACCACGCCGCCCCAGGTCGTCGAGCGGCCGGTCACAATCTATATCGAACGAGGACAGACCCCTTCGACGGTATATATTGTTCCGAAGGGCCAGCAGCCGCCGCCTCAGGCGACCGAGCAAGTCAGCTTGCCCGGAGAGTTCAGCTATGCCGGCAAGAACTGGGAGCCCGCGGGGCAGGCGGTGCCCTCGGATTCGGTGAAACTCGTGGACACCGGGCTGCAGGTTGAGGGCAACACCATCTACGCCGACGAGGGCGCTCAACCGCCATATCGCGCGCTCTATCTGCAAACCCAGCCGGGGAGCGGGGTGTATATTAAGTACGAGCCGATGTAGGGAAGGTTGTGGGTTGTGCGTTTTAGGTTTTAGGGTTTCTACAACCGACCACCAATAACCCAAAAACCTCTATCAGTGATGAATGAGGTAATCGTTCGCTGAGAGGAGGGCTTTGGCCCCCTCTCCGGCGGCAATGATGATCTGCTTGTTCGGGATATTCGTGACATCGCCCGCCCCGAATATGCCGAGCGCGCTGGTGTTGCAGCCGCAGTCTATCACGATCTCACTGTGCTTGTTGATCTTCACCTCGGGAGGGAGGAAATCCACATTGGGGAGCGAGCCGATCTCGACGAAGACCCCGGCAACCGGAAGCCTCCGGTCTTCGCCTGTACCGGCATTGTGGATTGAGAGCCCTTCAACCATCTTATTCCCAAAGATGGCGGTGACCTCGGTTTCCAGGAGGAGTTTCACGTTCCTTGCGCTGCGGATTCGCTGCTGGAACTTCTTATCGCCGGTGAGACGTGTGTCCGATTCGATGATATAGACGGCGGGGCATATCCTTGCTAGTTGGGCTGCGGCGTCCAGGCCGGCATTCCCGCCGCCGACGACCGCGACATCCTCGCCCGCGAAGAGAGGGGCATCGCACGTGGCGCAGTAACTCACTCCCCTGCCCTTGAACTGCTCCTCGCCGGGAACTCCCAGGTTACGAGCCGATCTGCCCGATGCCACGATGACCGCCCGGCTCTCGAACTCCCTGCCGCCGACGGTCTTGACGACGAAGGTTTTCTCATGCTTGCGGAGGGTGGATACGCGGTCATCGAGTCTCTCGACGCCGAACCTCTTCACGTGCTCCTCGAACCTCTCGACAAGGTCGAATCCGCTTATGACCGAGTAACCGAGGTAGTTCTCGATCTCCGAGGCCCATGCCGCCTGACCGCCGACATCCGGGCTGATGAGTACCTGGTCCAGCGCTTTTCGGGCGGCGTAGATGGAGGCGGTCATGCCTGCCGGGCCGCCGCCGATGATGATGACATCGAGCATGGGTCTTCCTCCGTGATAGAGTATACCCCGTGGGTAGTGAACAGTATACAGTAAACGGTAAACAGTAAGGTTTTTCACCGTTCACTGGTTACTGATTACCGTTCACTTGTCTTCAGTGCGTGCTCGTTCGCCGGTAGGAGATGCTTAGCCGGATGACGGAATCCCATTCATGGCTGCTTCGGACGGGACGGATCAGGTTGGTTACGGACCAACTCAGCCTCAGGCCCAGTCCCGGCGAAAGCGTGTGCAGCACCCCAAGGTCCGAGTCCACCTTGGTGGAAGAGAGCTTTTCAAGCGGCTGAAGAACCAGAACATCGCCATCGAGACTGAGAGTCTTAGTGAGGGGCTTCTTGATGCGAATAGAACTCATCAGGGCGGGCTTGCTGCCGCCCGGCTCATCATAAACATCCAGGAGGCCCAGGCCTATGTCGCCTTTGGTCTTGGGATCGAGCTGCCTTCCAAAGCCGTATGACAGGAAATGATAGCCCGAGGTGTTGTCCTTTTTGCCGATATGCCGGTCCCTCCGGCTGAGTACGCCGGTCCAGACGTTATAGTTGTCGTTCGGCCTCATTTGCTCCAGGCGAGAGTCGAATCGCTGAGTGGTCACGTGGTTGGATGTGGCATTTTTCGTTTCGGTGCGGGTGAACGACCCGCGGATGTACCAGTTCTTCGGCGCTCGAACCTCCTGCACGGAGAGGCGGGCGAACAGCGCCTCGGAGTCCTCGGACGCGAACCCGCTCAACTGGGTCTCGAAGGTCCTGGTAATGGGCCGCTTCTTAGGTTTGACGGTCTTTGGCTTGGGCGCCGTGACGGCGGACTTCGGCTTGGGGGAAGTGGTCGTCTGCGAATAGACATGAGTTCCAGCCAGCAAGACGACGATCAGAACAATATGACCTCTGAACAACAGGAATACCTCCGAATGGGTAGAACGCTTATAGAAATGACGCTCGCGCGTCAGGAATGTTCACCAAAGATGAGCCTGTGTCCTCTTGAACGCCGGCAGGTGAAAGGATGACGGGCGGCGAACAAGATATTATTCGGCCCTGGGGAGGTAGATCGTGCAACTGCATTTCAACAGAGTGGCGAGAGGCCCGGCTTGGGAGCGATGGCTTATCCTGGAGAACCAGCATGGGGATGCCGGTCTGGCCGGTGAGATCATCCTGACCTACACGGATATCGGCGTGTATGCCGATGTCGAATGCAGCGTTCTATTTCGCCGAGAACTGACCGATGAGGAGGTCGAAGAGCTGTTGAACGCCGTGTCCACAATGCTCTCCGGGCGCGGGAACGTGACCGTCTTCACCGCTCAGGAAGTCGCCTGCCAGGCGTTTAGCCTCGTGGAGGAAGACGAGGAGAGCGAATAGAGGTTTTTGGGTTGTAGGGACCCCAAAAACCTAAAACCAATAACCCATAACCTACTTCCTAGATACGTATGGGTTGCCTGAGACGTAGAACCTCCAGGGACGGTCGGCGGCGAGGCGGATGCCGATGCGTGTGGCGGTTATGATCTCCGAGGGCTTCCATCCATCGTCAACGATCATCAGCTCGCTATTCGTCAGGTCTAGGCCGTCTTGATCCCGGTTAATCGCGAATGCCTGACACAGCTTCCCCGGCCCGCTGGCGAGATTGATGACATCATCC
>DASRZD010000715.1:0-10610 GCA_035686805.1 Armatimonadota bacterium | reverse complement strand
GCCGACTTTTCGCCAGAGAGTTCTTTCCCCAAGTCGGGCGCTCATGGAGACCCGGCTCGATAGGCTGGTGCGCATCAGCAGCGTAACATATCAACCGGTGGGAGCGACGACCTATGCCTCGATCGGTCAGGTGAGAGATTGGTACGGCAGCGCTCTGGAACTCCCTCCTAATGCAGTGAACGCCGTTGCGATGAAGGTCAACCCCGAATACGTAACCGGAGTGGAGCGGCGGCTGTACGATCTGGACGGCATTGCCTCGGTCGAGGTAACTAGGGACGTAGTCGAGGAGATTGAGAACCTCCTGCGCCAGTCCAGGACGTTCTTCAACATAATGCTCGCATTCTCAATCGCTCTCGCGGGTGTTATCATTTTCAACTCAACCCTGATGAATGTTATCGAGCGCACGAGGGAGATCGCCACACTTCGCACGCTGGGGCTGAGCGTCGCGGCCGCCGCGAGGATGGTCTGGGTCGAGAACATGCTGGCATACGCCGTGGGGCTTGTGATAGGGCTGCCGTTCGGGTGGTGGCTGGCGAACAGGTTCGTACAAGCATACCAGAGCGAATCGTTCAGTATGCAGACGGTGATTTTCCCGCAGACCTACCTGATCACGGTTGTGGGCATACTGCTGACCGTGGCGCTGGCGCAGATTCCGGGGATCAGGTATATCCGCAGTATAGAGTTAGCGAAGGCAACAAAGGACGTTGGGTAGGAATCCGAGGCCCTTTGGGGAACAATCAGACAGAGGTGAGGGAAATGACAAAGATGATGAACGGACGTTCCGCCGTACATGGCCGAGCGGTAGTCGGGTGGTTGATATTCTTCGTGATAATCATCCTGGCCTTTGGCGCGATGTGGGGCTGGAAATCCATCGAGTGCGGACGGCAGATCAGGGATCGCACGACCGAATTGGCACAGGATACCGCTCATGCGATCTCCGTGTTCGGAAGCAAGCAGATCATCGCCGGAAACTGGGGAGACCTTCAGAGTTTCGCCGAAGATCTGGTGAAAGAGAAGCCGCTGGCCTATGTGGCAATCGTGAACGCAAAGGGTGTCGCAGTTGTCCACACGAACGCGAGCCTTCGCGACCAGCCTTTTGCAGAGCCCAAGAATACCAGGAGCATGGTGAATGCTTCTGTGCCAGTGATGAACTTGACCAAGCAGGCAGCCACAGTTTGGGTCGGTGCGAACATCGGGCCGTGACACCCCTTGAAACTCAAGCGCCAGGCGTGTATCATCGTTGGCATGGAAAACCTCAACCTGACGAAGTCAAAGCAGCTTTACGAAGAAGCAATCACCATCATCCCGGGCGCGAGCCAAACGATGAGCAAGCGGCCGACGAGCTTCGCCTTGGGGGCGATGCCGATCTACCTCGAACGTGGCGAGGGCTGCCATGTCTGGGACGTGGACGGGAATAAGTACCTCGATCTCATCGGCGCACTGGGGCCGATCACCCTTGGCTATTGCTATCCGGCGGTGGATGAGGCGGTCCGCCGTCAGCTTGCCAAGGGCACGATCTTCTCAATGATGCACCCGCTGGAGATCGAGGCGGCCAAGGCGGTCATCGAGGCCGTCCCTTGCGCTGAGATGGTCAGGTTTCTGAAGACCGGCGCTGAAGCCACTTCCGCCGCTGCCCGGATCGCGCGCGGGTACACCGGCAAGGATTTGGTCGTCACCTCGGGCTATCACGGCTGGCTGGATACCTGGGCGGCGGTGAACGATGCTGTGGGCGTGCCCAAGTCGCTAAAGAAATCCATCACCGGCTTCGCATTTGGGGCGTTCGAGGGCGACAACTGCCTGGAGGCGGTCCTGAATCAGCATAAGGGCCAGATCGCCTGCATCTGCCTGGAGCCGGTATCTTACCAAAATTCCGATACGGGCGGCTTTCTCCGCTGGGCGAGAGAACTGGCGGATAAGCACCATACCTTGCTGGTGTACGATGAGATCGTCTCCGGTTTCCGAGTTGCCCTTGGAGGCGCTCAGGAGCTTTATGGCGTCATGCCGGACATCGCCGTCTTCGCCAAGGGGATATCGAACGGCCTTCCGATCGCGGCAGTTGCCGGGAAGCGGGAGGTCATGAGAGTTGCGGCCGAGCTGGTGATCTCCTCGACCTACGGCGGGGAGGCTCTCTCGCTGGCGGCGGTCGTGGCGTGCCTGAATGAGTATCGGACCCAGGACGTCATCGGCCACATCCGCACTCAAGGCGAGCGATTCATGATGGGGATGAACGGGATCGCGAAGGAGATCGGCCTGGCGCTGGAATTCCGGGGACATCCGGCGATGAGTTCGTACTCGTTCGGCTGTGAGGCGGAGGTCAATCAGGACCTCATGACTCTGCTTCTCCAGGAAATGGCGAAGCGAGGAATCCTTCTTCGTCGAGGCGGCCTGAACTTCATCAACTATTCGCATCGGGCCGAGGACATTGACCTCGCCCTTGACGTTGCCGGCGATGTCTTACCTATCCTGAAGAGTGCCCATGACTCCGGCGGCATTAAGGACCTGTTGATCACTTCGCAAGTTGCAGAAGGGATTCGGAGGTTCTGAACTACGCCTGAAACCTTTTCCTCCAAACCTGGCTCTTTTGTATGAGAGTCCGATTTGATAGAATAGGGTCATGGAAGAGCTGGAATCCACAATCAACAGCGCGCAGCAAGGAAGCCTGGAGGCATACGGGCAGATGGTCCAGCGCTTTCAGGACATGGCTTGCGGGTATGCTTACTCGATCCTTGGTGATTTCGACCTTGCCGAGGATGCCGCCCAGGAGGCTTTCATACAGGCGTACCGGGAGCTTGGCAGTCTGCGAGAGCCTCAGGCGTTCGCAAGCTGGTTTCGCCGAATAGTCTTCACACAATGCACCAGGCTCACTCGTGGAAAGCGCCTTTCGACTGTTCCGCTGGAAGATGCGATTGATGTCCCTGCGCCCGAGGAACCGGCTCAAGTGATTGAGGCAAGGGACATGCGAGAGCGCGTCATGAATGCCATCGGTTCACTGCCGGAGAATGAGCGTGTGGTGACGACTCTCTTCTACATCAACGGATACTCTCACAATGACATCGCCGGATTCCTGGATGTGCCTGTGTCCACGGTGAAGAGCCGCCTGCACACCTCCAGAAACCGGCTGAAGGAGAGCATGATGGCGATGGTTGGCGATTATCTGCACGAGAATGCACCGGACGAGAAGTTCACAAGCTGGGTATTGGAGAACATCCCCAAACTGGCATGGGGTCAGCGAAAGGCATGCACGTACTGCGGGGCGCTGGAGGCAGCGCTGACGTTGACAGATCATCCATTCGATTACCCGACGATTATGGGGGTCACTGGATTGGCGTTTCGGACGAGGTGGTATCAAGGACCCGCGGACTATATGAGGTGGTGTCCGTCGAGCTGCGTAGGTGAGTTCCCTGAGGAAGACGGGTGGTTTAGGCAGGCGACCGGCTGGCAATTCAGGATGGAGGCTCATTTGAATGACAAAGAGCCGAAGATGGGCAGGTTCGCACAAGATGTTGTAAAGTCCATCAATGCCGGGAATCCTGTGCTGGCGTATGACAAGACGTGGAACATTGCGGTCATTAAGGGCTACGAGGACGGCGGTCGTGCCGTGCTAATGCAGACGTACGGCAGCCCGGAGACCGTCAAGCAATCACTCGATGACCTGCCCGGATTCCTGGTTCTGTTCGAGGGATTTGACAAGCCTCTGCAGCCGAAGGACATGCTGATGCACAGTCTCCGAATTGCCATTGGGAATTGGGACCGGCCCGAAGGGGTGTATGACTACATGGGCAAGGGGCAATACCTGTATGGCTTCCGGGCATTCGAGCAGTGGGCGGAAGACGTAGGCCGATACGACGAGTGGACGGAGAAGGAGCGCGAACTTCTCTTTTTTGTGAGCTGGTGGTGTCTGGGCAATGTGATAGACTCCCGCATGGCGGCGGTGATGTTCTTGAGCAGTCATCTGGACGATGTCTCAGGCGACTTCCAGGAGGCCCTGACGAGAGCGATCGCACTGTATCAGGAAGAGATAGACCTGCTCCATGGTTCCTCGTTCGAGCGCAAGGAAGTCTTTCTCGGGCCGTGGACCGAGAAGTCTCAGTCCGATTGGACTCCAGAGATGAGGCAGCACGAGCAGGCGCGTCTCCTCCAGGCGATGGAGATAGAGGGAAACGCCATCAGTGAGATCAGGCATGCTTGAAGGCAATGCCTTCTCATTCGATTTCCACTGGTGCGATAATCCTGCCGATCTCACCGATCCTATCTCTCTTTGCATCAATGGCGACTCGGCGCCGAATAGAAGGTTCAATTATCGTTGCGTGTGGCGGAGATAGGCGACGGTGGTACGGGAAAGACACGGCGACACGGTGAGTTCCACACTGCGTTGAAGAAACATGGAGGTGGTTACTCCTTTATAGGAGGAATGTGGCTGCAGCACTGCGGTAAAATGAAAGAGATTAGGGCTTATGGCTGATGCGTTGTTTAATTGTGTAGATTGCATCATTCTTCCGGTTGATGACTTGGAAGCAGCACTCGAATTCTATCGAGACAAGCTGGGGCACAAGCTCGTCTGGCGGACCGAGACGCAGGCCGGACTGGCTTTTGGTGACGGCGTTACCGAGCTGGTACTACGTCAGGACGATCCTCGGAGCGAAACGGATATCAAAGTGGAATCAGCGGTTGAAGCCGCTGAGCGTTTTCAAGCCGCAGGTGGTGTCATCGTTGCCGGACCGTTTGATATTCGGATTGGTAAATGCGTTGTCGTTCGAGATCCCTGGGGAAATCATCTTGTGCTCCTTGATTCCTCTAAGGGTCTGCTCAAGACTAATGAAGATGGATATGTAATCTCCTAGATTACGCAGAACCGCAAGTAGTTTCAGCGAGGGGAAGCAAACTAGATGGAATTGGGACTGGAAGTGCTGCAATATGCCTTCCTTCACAAACCGCTGTTGATCGGTGGAAAAGCAATGGAGTATTATGGCCTGCGAAAGGCAGGAGCTGACATCGACTTGGTGGTCCACGAAGAAGACCATTGTGCTTTGCTTTCGAAGTATCCTCATAATGCCAAAGACCTGTGCGGCGACATTGGCATTTGCGAGTTTGGTTATGAAATATGGAATCAGATTTGCAGGTTCGACTACGAATACCTGAGATCAAATGCAATAGAAGAATTCGATTTCCTGGTTGTCTCGCTCGAGAGACTGCTGTTTCTAAAAGCGCTTGCCATAGGGATACCGAAGTACCACAAGGATCTTGAGATGGTGGTTGGCCTTGTCTTGAAAAAAGCCTACGGCAAAGCATAGAGGACGGTATGAGAATGCTGGTTGGGGGCATCGGCGCTCCGGAGGATAGGATGCCGGCGAGCCGCCAGCTTTACTTGAGAACGGACTGTAGACTTCCAGGGCCTTTTCGGCCGTGGACGCGGGAAATCCGGGCCGATTGGACGCCTGAGGTGAGGCGGCGTGAGCAGGAGCTTCTTCTGCAGGCGATGGAAATAGAAGAAAAGGCTATCCAGGCAATCCGGACGATCATCTGATTTGGAGGATGAATGAGAACGAACAGGCGTGATTTCCTAAAGACGGGACTGGCCGCCGGTGCGCTCGGCGCACTGCCATTTGAGCAATCCAGTTCCACAGCGAAGGAGGCAAAGAAGATGGACCTGACACGCGTGACCTACTGCGGACTATACTGCGGACTGTGCTCCAATCTCGCCCGCACACCAAAGCAGGCTTCCGCTCTACTGGAGACTTTGGTCAAAGACGGCATGGAGTTCTGGGGCAATGATGATCAGAAGGCACTCCTCAAGGAGCTAAGGAAGCTGGCGGACATACCCAAGGATTTCACGGGCTGCCGCGGAGGCAAGTGCGGCGACCCCGGATGCGAGGTCCGCAAGTGCGCCGCCGGGAAGAAGGTCGAGGTCTGCTCCTCGCGCGCGGAGTATCCCTGCGAGCGGCTCGACAGCCTGGCGAAGACTTACCCGATACTCCTTGCCGACGGGAAGCGCCAGAAAGAGATTGGCCTCGAAAAATGGATAGAGGAGCAGGAAACGCGGTGCAAGACCGGTTTCTGCTATGCCGATATCCGCTGTCCATCCGGGTAACTCGAACGAGACCGAGGACTCGGTGGAAAGAGGATCAAGTCAGTGATTGGAGGAGCATGAGACGATCCGGACTATCGCATTACTTCGGCAGGCAAGAGTGTTGGCAAAGTAGGACATAGCTCGAATAGTTGGAAAGGAAACGCCGATGCAAATCAGGACCACCACCTTCTGCATTCTGGCCCTTTGGAGTTTGTGCATAATAACTAGAGCAGCGCCGCCTAAACCCGAGGGATACGTCCGGCAGTGGACGGTCATCGGGCCGTTCCCGAACCCCGAGCGTGCGGAGGGAGCGAAGGATCGCGGGGCGTTCGATATCGACTATCTGACGTCCATCGGCGGTGAGGCGAAGGCGAAGATTGGGCCTGAGACCGCCATCGGCGACATCAAGGCCGAGTCGGTGAGGCTCGATGGCACGCTGCTTGATTTCCGCGCTCACTATACCGATGCCGACCGCAAGCTGGCTTATGCCTACACCAAGCTTGAGTCGCCTTCCGATCAGGAGGCGCTCTTCTTCCTCGGCTCCGACGACGGCGTGAAGGTGTGGCTGAACGGCAAGCTCATACACGACAACCTCGTGGCAAGGTCGTGCGTCGCCCGCCGGGACCGCTTCAAGGCGAAGCTCCGCAAGGGCGTGAACTCCATCCTGGCCAAGGTTGAGAACGGCGTCGGCGACTGGGCGCTCATCCTCGAAGTCTACGGCAAGGAACAGGGGCAGAAGATCGAGGCACAGATCGAGTTGGAGGAAAGCAAGCGCAAGTTCCAGCAGCAGTCGCTCACCGTGACGGACTTGACCTGGCCGCAGTATGTGTTCTGGCCGGGGGCTAATCCGAGGATCATCTGGCGGGATGCAGATGAGGTGCGGGAACTCGTCGGTGATCTCCCGCTTACAATACATTGGTACGACAGCGATCTGAACGAGGTCAAAGGGCTGGAGAAGCCTGGACGCTATGCGGCATACGTCGAGGGCAAGATGAAGGACGGCACGCCCGTCCGCCGCGCGATGACTTTCTACATCGCGCCCCCGGACTTGGATATTTGGCAGAACTGGAGTCTGGACGTGCCATATCTGGGCAAGCCGATGGATTCCCAGGCATGGCAGGAACGTCGGCAGCTTGTGGGTGAACGGGCGGCCGGCCTGTACCGCGACGCGCTGTTTTGCACAGAACAAGGCGCCATTGAACTCGCGGGGTTGTGCGAGGCCAAGCCGTTGGGCCACTCCGCTACACATACCGAGTCGTCTCAGGTCGTGAACGATGACTTCCATCTCGCCCTGAAGCTGAAGCTCTTAGGCCTCACGGACAAGGTACGCCCGCTCGCCCCTCCGAAGAAGCTGGACAAGCCCGCACTCGTTCTGCATGAGGGCACTCCCGCCGAAGCCGGGATGAATCCAGACGCCAAGGAGAAGATCGACGCCGTCTGCCGCAAGTGGGCAGAAGATTCCGGCGAGCCGTTCACCGTCCTCGTCGCCCGAAACGGCGTCATCGTCACCCACGAAGCGTTCGGGCAGGTCGGCCTCGACTACCGGACCGACGTAGCGTCAATCACCAAAGCCGTCACGGGTATGCTCTTCGGCCAGTTCCTCGAACAGGGCTATGTTAAACTCGACAACCCCATCGGAAGGGTCGTCCCAGGCTTCCCGACGAAGGGCGAGCACATGCTGACATACCGCCATCTGTTCACCCACACGAGCGGCCTGGAGGGGCATGGCGAGTGGGGCGGCATCCACGATCCCTGGCTGGACAACATCGTGCTCAACGGCCTGGAAGCTCTTCATCCCGGGCAGGTGCACTTGTACAACGGCATGGGCTACGACCTCGCGGGCAAAGCGATGGAGTATATGACCGGCAAGAGCATCGTCCGCCTCTTCCACGACCACCTGTTCCGTCCCCTGGGAATCAACGATGTGCGGCTCGACGACCTTGCATTCGGCACCCACCTGACCGCCCGTGAACTAGGGACCCTGGGTCAGTGGCTCGCGAACCATGGGAGATACGGGGACAAGCAGTTCATCTCGGAGGAAACCTTCGAGAAGCTCCTTCCCGAGGACCTGAGCAAGTATTACCCGGCGGTCAAGGTGGAATGGGGGATTGGCCTTACCTGGATGCCGGAGCAAAAGCCCGGCGCGCCGCCGGGTTCGATAGACCCGAAAGACCTGATCTTCGGCCAGCGCACCATCGGCCACGCCTCGGCATCGGCCTGCATCCTGAGGGTTGACCTGGATAAGGACCTGGTGATCGTTCAGATCCGCAAGACAGCCGGCGAGAAGTATGGCGAGTACGCTGAGAAGTTCTTCATGGCGATCGCCGACGGAATGGTTGATGGTTGATGAGGGAGGAGGCCCTATGCCCCAACGATACCCACATATGCCGCGCGAGCGGAGATTGACCAAGAGCCGTCAGAGGGAGATCGTCCGTTTGCTATCCACTCTGCCCCGCAGCGAACCCCCGATAGATATCTCTCATGGCAAGAGCCTCGGTTTTGAACCGATATTCCAGGAATGCGACCACCACTTTGTGCTCCCGCAGGTAGGCGCCGAGGCGTTCTATGCTGAATATGATGCCGATGATGGAAGCTTCCTCGAAGCCACTCTCTTGAATACAGCAAGGCGAGTGAAAGCGCGGGGCGTTTGGTGCTTCGAGGTGCGAGAGAGTGGAGGCGATTACCTCGATGGCTCTTTCAAGATCATCTGGGATTGGGCGCATTATTTCCATGTTGGAAGATCCCCAACGCCTGATTCCGCCCTGCTTAATGACTGGATTTACTTATGCCCGCCACCAGTTCGCCTGACGCCTTCTGAGGAAGTCAAGCTGGCGGATGACAGCACGATGGAGGGGCCGGCAGACGAGCTTCGGCACTTCTCAGGATATGCCTCGGTGACTATAGGAGGGACTGAGCATTCGTGCATGCGGCTAGTACGCATATGTCAGTGGGGAGAGAAACCGGAATCAAGCCATCTCGATGATATCTACGTCTCGGAAGACGGCCGGACTGTCTTGGTCAGGAGATACCAGACGATGGAAGCTTATCTCGAATCCATGGGGATGCTTCCCCCTGATTTACAGGAGGCCGAACGCAAGAGAGACTGGCCGACCGGCAGAGCCAAGATCACCTACAACGGCCAGACCTTCCACCACTGGTTCGACAGCCTCACCGACCAGGCTCTCGGGCCACTTGTGGATCCGCAGTCGAAGACTCACATATCCGAGAAGCGGAATGGCTGATGGTCGGATCCCATTGTCCCAGCACCCCATCACCCCAATACCGCATTTCGACTAGGGATTCGGGGCTTCGAGGATCAGGCCCAGATTGTCCTTGAAGGTTCTGACCCAGTAGCCGTGCCAGGCGATCATTGATTCGGAGTAGGAGTAATCATCGGTCACACCCAGGTCGCGACTACTCCTGTGCGCGCTGTCCCACCATAGAGCGATGGAACAGATCCATCCTGCTCCATATTGAGAGGCGTCGTAGAGGCTCTTGGTGGTCAGGCCGTCGGTAATCTTCACGCTTTCCCAGGCGTAAGGAGTCCCTGAAAAGCATGGATAATCGGTGATCGGGGTGGGGGTGGTGTAGGGATAGCCGATCAAATTCCACCCCGCCTGCGGCAGACTGATGAACATATCAACTGAGTCATTCGAAGTGATGCCTGAGTAGGTTATCGGCAAGGTGGCGGCAGGATCAACGTACAGCCAGTACCCGTCGCCGAGGAGAAGGCTCCCGAAGTATGCCATCGTCTCGGGCGTTGTGGAGTCCCAGCCGATGCTTGATTGGGTGGATGCCTCCCAGCGAGTGAGCCTGCCGTCCAGGCCTGTGCCGCCGCCGACGAGCTCATCGAGCACATCGGGGGGGAAACCTGGCGGATTGGTGCCAACCGAACTGGGGACCGCCGGGATGGACATCATGTTCCAACCGGGAGTAATCGCGGCCGGCGGCGCGGTGATTGTATCTGCTGACGTGATGCCGGTCGAGTAGATAATGACAATAGCTGTGAGCAGGAGTGCGGTTTTCCTCATGCGCCCCGATCCTCCTTATATCAGACTATCGCTTCTCATGATACACGTCAATCAGTAGAATTACCAGTTTTCGGAGGATGGGGAATGGGAAATGGTCAAATGGTCAAATGGTCGAATGGTCGAATGTCAGGGGCAGGATGATGGCTAGGAGACGGTTTGAGGCTCGGATAGAGGGACGTGTGCAGGGGGTCGGCTTCAGGTTCTTTGCCAGAGAAACGGCGAATGACTTTGGGATCACCGGCTATGTCCGCAATCTTCCCGATGGAAGCCTGGAGGTAGTCGCCGAATGCGAAGAAGATGTGCTGAGGGAGTTCCTGGAGGCGCTTCGAGACGGACCTAGATCGGCACGAGTAACCGATATTCAGGTATCGTGGGGGGCGCCCACGGGAATGTATGATCGCTTTCTCGTGAAGCCGTGAAGCCCTCACTGCTTACTGTTCACCGTTCACTGTTTACTGAATGGTGGGCCCACCCGGATTCGAACCAGGGACCAGCCGGTTATGAGCCGGCGG
>DASRZD010000714.1:0-2875 GCA_035686805.1 Armatimonadota bacterium | reverse complement strand
GATTTCACCTGCAAGATGGAGTACAAGGCGGTCAATCCCAATGCCGACTTCAAGATATTCGCCGGCAGGGACTTCAAGGTAGACTGCAACGTAACCAATCTGTCGCAGAAGGTGAACGGCGGCGGCAGGGTGAAGATCATTCCGCCTGATGAGTGGACCGTTCATGGCCTGATGGACTTCAAGGAGATCGGCCCGGGAAAGTCGGTGGAGGGCATATTCACCATCCGTGCGCCCGCCAGAAGCACATATCGCCCGAAGGTCTTCCCGGTCATCGGCGAACTTAGGCTCGCCGGCGGGGCAGTGGTAACGAAGGTATTCATGGTTGAGCTGGCGGATCCGTTCCTGCCCTCGCTCACCATTCGTTCTGCGGACTCCAAGAAGATCAAAGCATCCGTCACGCTGCAGAACCTTTTCCCAGGCCAGGAGATAAGGGGAGTTTCGGCTTACTTCTACATGCCCTCAGGGATTAAAGTCACGCCGGGGAGGCAGACGTTCGACTTCCCGCAACAGAAGAGCATCTCGCTGACCTATTCCAAGGACGATGAGCCAAGTCCCACCCTTCGGGCGGTAACGATTGGCATGAAGGCAGACGAGCACATCGTTCGGCTGAGGAGCGTCATGGAGGTGTACCTGCCGCTCGGAATTCGGCCGAGGTCCTCCGGTTTGTGGTTGAATGACTTCGCAGATGGGCAGACCGCCCAGGTCGAAGTCGGCGGCAAGCAATGCAGACAGACGGTGAAAGCCGGTGACACGGCCTATATGTACTTTGCCGCCAGCCCGAACTTCGCGACCAACGGCAAGACGTACGTCACGGTGACCTACTTCGATGGCGGCAAAGGCTCCTTCAAGCTGCAGTATGACTCCAAGGACGAGCCATACAAAGCGAGCGACGAAATTGTGCTTGAGGGAACAAATCAGTGGAAGCAACAAACCTTTGTGCTCCCGAACATACGGTTTGAGAACCGGCAGAACGCCGATTCCGACTTTCGCCTCGCGGCCACCGGGACAGACCTGGCGGTGTTCGACGTAGCTATTTCAAAGTTCGGCCAGAATTGATCTTGCTTATTCGGTTGCCGCTGCAGCATCCGGCTCCATTGCTGGAGACGCCGTCTCCGCAGCGATAGCCAAAGCGACCTTCGTGGCCTGAAGGCCTTTGGGACTCTCAACGGCCTCGAACTCCACTTGCTGGCCTTCGGAAAGACTCTTGTATCCTTCCATGCTTATTGCCGAGAAGTGAACGAATACATCTTTGCCATCTTCGGTCTCAATGAATCCGTACCCCTTGGCGTCGTTAAACCACTTGACTTTTCCAGTTGGCATGCGGCAACCTCCTTGTCGCTGAGGAAATAGACTGTGGCTTTATTGTAAGCGCTAGCTCGCTTTTTGTCAACTATTTATTCGTATTTCTTTGGTGGAGTGTCCTGATTCGTTCCTTCACTGCGCGGTTCGCAGGAGAAAGCTTGCGCATCTTATGGTACTCGATGAGCGCGGATTTGTTCTCGCCGGCTGCCTGAAGCGCCTCGGCATAGTGCAGACGAACCTCGACTTCTTTTGGGCAACGCGCAGCCGCCTTCCTGAGATACTCTACGGCCTTTGCGGGCTCGCCCTTCTGGAAATAGGCCCATCCCACCGAATCCAGAAAGTACCCATTATCCGGTTCGAAGACCAGCGCCTTCTTTGTAAGTTCAAGGGCTTTGTCAAGCTGTTGATTGGATTCAGCAAGCATGTAGCCCCAGTTGTTGTATGCGGTGGCGTTGTACTTATTGAGCCGAATAGCCTCCTGGTAGGCTTTCTCAGCCTCGACACGATTTCCGATCTTCCAATGCGCATCGCCAAGGGTGGTGTAGAGGGCGGAATCCCGCAGGAAATCCCCTTTTCGATCAGGGATTGCGATTGCCTGCCTGATACGCGGAATGCTCTCGCGATACATCCCCTCCTGAGTCAGCAGGCCGATTACCAGCAGGCGGAGATCCTTGTTTGAAGGCGAGCCCGCAATTGCCTTGTCGAATGTCTTCAAGGCATGGGACTTGTCGCCCTTGACGAGCATTCTCATGCCCTTGTCTATCTCCTTGAAGGAACGGCGAGTATCAAGGGCTTCCTGCCGGGAAGCGCATCCGACCAGGAGCAGGACCAGCAATAGAAGACTGTAGCGAAGAACCCTCACCTAGTAGACTCCATATTCCCGGGCGATCTCGATCATGGCGAAGATGTTCTCATCGGGGGTGTCGCGCCCGCACTGATCGCCAGTTGCCAGGACGAATCCCCCACCCTCCGCCGCCTGATCCATGCAGCGCCTGGACTCCCGGCGAACGTCATCGGGAGTGCCCCGCAGCATGACCTCGGTCGTGTGGAGATTGCCCTTCAGAGCGATCCGCTTGCCAAACTTCCGCTTAATCTCGGCAAGGTCGCAGTCGCCCATGGGCGGAATCTCCAGGGGCTCGATGGAGCTGAGATCGGTCTCATTCGCACAGATCTCCACGAGCACGCGCTCCCTGCCGCATGCGTGAAGATGGGATGGGATTCCGGCTGCCCTTGCCATAGCGGTGACCTTCTGCAGCGTCGGCAGGCTGAGCTTGCGGAATATCTCCGGCGATTGGAGAGTCATCAGCCCCGAAACCCCGATCATGAGGAAGTCCGGTTTCGCCTTCAGAATCCGCTCGGCAAGCCTGACCTGGAACGCTTCCTGGACCTCCGCATAGCGCTCGATCAGGGCCGGGTAGTCAAGATAGGCATACGTCGCCGCCTCGGCGCCGCCTTCGATGAAGTTGCATAAGTCCTGAAGGCCCGGCAGCCCGACCGACGGCCCGACTACCCCGAGATCGCCCATCTCTCGCTTGATCTCCTGGTAGCCGGAATCATCGCCCTCGCCGGGATC
>DASRZD010000713.1:0-2025 GCA_035686805.1 Armatimonadota bacterium | reverse complement strand
GCGTCCATCGGGGATAGGGCGGCTGCCTTGGGGTTTCATGCCGACGTCGCTGCAGAAGATCCTACCATCCGCATGTACCGACAAGCCGAGCGGCCGCCGGAATCCCCAGGCGAACACATCGAACTCTTCGCCTTCCGGATCAGCCCTCATTATTCCGCCGCTGCATTTCATATCACCCGCGATGGTTTCGCCTTTGCGGCAGGCAACCCCGAACAATTTGAACGGCCCGGTGACCGCTCTTCCGCCGCCAAAAGGATCGTCGCTTTCGAAATTCCGGCCTGAAAGAACTACGTCTTCGCCGGGGATATCGGCAAGCTCGGGATGATCGGCCAGCCATAGGTTGTCGGGGCCGACTACCCCTGAGTTCGTACGAGTCCCCTGGGCGAAGTAGAATCTCTCCGAATGGGCGACGACGATGTCGGAAGTCGGATGATCTCCGCCGCCGGGAAGGTCGTCCGCCAGAACCTGGCGGCTGCCGTCCTCGAAGAGCCTGAATATGCGGCCATTGTGCGCATGCTCGGCCACGTAGAACGCTCCCTCATAGTAAGTGAGGGCGGTCAGTGAGCCGGCGAAGTCATCCGCGATTATTCCCGTGGAGCCATCCGGATGAATGCTGATTACGCGTCCGGGCAGATAAGCCGAGCCGTCCGGCGAGCCCATCTCAGCGATGAAGATGTTCCCGTCGGGATCGAAGTCCACGCTGGATGGGTTATTGAGCCCCGTGGCAGCAACCTCCACCCGGTAATCCGCCGGGACTGAAACCGCTTTCGGGTCAACGTGCCGTCCTTTGGGAAGTCGTCTGGCGCGCATGGCCATGTACATCACCCCTCATCTCAGGCGTACCCGTGGACGTCCCGAGCCTAAACCCGGCAGGAGTACAGCAGGCGCTGATGGAACATGGAGGCAAATGAAGACCATTGTTGCCCTGATTCTGATAGCCAGTCAATGTGTTTCAGCGGAGGAAGCGCCAATGACGAAGCCTGCTGAGAAGGTGGGGGTTCGCCCCTACGAGATGGAAGGCCGCAAGGAAGATCGTAAGCCGCTAGCTGACTTCGAGGATCTTTCCGGCTGGACGATCCAATGCGAAAATGGCGCTGAGGTCGAATTCGTCGCGAGTCTGGAGCAGCAGGTCTGGGGCAGGCGAGTGGGCAAGTTGACCTACACCGGCAAGTCACAGGAGAGCAAGGCAATCCTGAGGCCGCCCGCGCCGATTCCAATTAACGGTGAGTTCAGCTGCATCAACGGCTGGATCTACGGCAATCTCTGGGAGTGGGCGCCCGAGCCCGGAACGCCGTTCCTGGATGTCTTCATCCTCCTGAAGGATGCTGACGGCAAGGAGCACTCGATTCCGCTGACGAGAATTCGCTGGAAAGAGTGGTGGCTGGCGCACAAGAAGCTCGATGCGGCGATGGAGGCGGCTTCGTTCGCGGGCATCGAAGTCACGGGCATTTCGAACTCCGAGCCGCGCTCGATTTTCATGGATAGCCTGTACTTCTACAAGGAGGTGCTCAAGCCCCTCAAGTTCGAGCCTCGGCCGGCACGGAATCTAACCCTTCTCCTGGGGCAGGATCAGGGGTTGAACGGCACAGGCCCCGGAAGGCTGCCATTCCCAACCCGCGAGGAGACCATCCTGCCCACGAACTTCGTCAAGGGCTCCAAGAATGAGGTCAAGGAGGTCGAGCCGGGGGTCTATGAGTTCTCCTATCGGGCCAAGGACGGCGAGATCAGGTATCGGTATAAACCCTCGACCGGCGGCGTTGGGGAGATCACTTGCAGCGTGAATGGCGGAAAGGTATTCGTGCCCATGCAAGGCGGGGGGATAGAGATCGAGGACGGCTCGCCAGGGCGATTGATGAGTTCCCATCTCGAGAACGGCGCTCTCACTGTGACATTCGAGGGGGCGGAGTACAAGCTTCGGATATGGCAGAAGTCGCTGGTCATGGACTTCATCTGCCGGGGCGGGAAGGCCACCGGCCTCTCGCTGGGCGAGGTCAAGGATGTCGAGAATCCGAAGCTGGTTCTGAT
>DASRZD010000712.1:0-4582 GCA_035686805.1 Armatimonadota bacterium | reverse complement strand
GTCGAGATGAGATTCGGGCAGGCGATCCTTGGCGTGGACCTCGGAGAGCTTGGGGAGTCGGAGGTAGTTCACAAGCTCGATGCTCTACTCGACAGGGATTTCCAATTCCCAACAAGGCCAGACGACCGCATAGAACAGGTGGCGGTGAGACAGCTAAGGCTGTCGGTGAAGGGACGACGGCAATGGATCACGTTGGATGTAGGGTCAGATTCCCCGCAAGGCGCAATCTATGACCTGCTTGATGATGTCCTGTCCGAGCCCAACTTCTCGCCGAGCGCCGTTAGGGTGGACCGAGCTAGGCTGAAGGTGACGTTCAGACCGGACGAAAGCGGAAAACCTCGCAACCGCACCTTTACGATTTCCCATCCCGATTCTCACACGCTGAAGAACGATCCGAACGACGAGATCATCAAGTCATGTTTGAAGAGGTGGAAGCTGGATGTGTCAGGAAGTGATGAGTCTGGTGCTCCAAAGCCTGGAGAGCCAGCGCAGTATCGTCTTTGGCGCTGAGGATGTCAGGGAGTGGCCGCAGGGCGTACTTCAGGCTCTTCTGGATGCCGGGATACTTCGCGAGGTGGAGTTCGCCCGGTCGGTGATCTGTCAGGAGTGTCCGGAGGCGTGCAGCGTAGACGTTCACTTCGTCGACGGTGGTCAGGGTCAGGAATCACGGGCATTCATCGAATGCACCGACCGCGATGACATTGGGCGGGTATACGTACCGCTTGAGAGGCTACGCACCTGGAGGCTTAGCCCCAAGGGGCTGGCCGAATGGGTCGCACATGAACTCGGGGCGGGTGCGACGGAGGAGGTCGCGCCTGGACGACTTTGGTGGCTCGGTGGTCCGCACCTCAACGAACGTCGAGTGGACGTATTCCTGGCACGAGGGGCAAACTGGTCGGATGCCCAGACGGTGTTTGGGCAGGTGGATCGCCTTCAAAGGTGCGTGTATCCTATTGTGTTGCTGCCGGCAGATATGCCTCACGAGTCACCGCTTAGCGACATGGCTACTGTGTCACTTCCTCATCTGCTTCGACTCCAAGGCGGGGAAATCACCCTTGATGAGGCAGGGCTGAAGGAAGCCATCGGCTCAAGGCAGATACCTGTCTCAGACGATGGGCCATTCCATCACTCACCGGATTTCCGCAGCGTATCCCTCAACGGTCAGGAGTTTGCTCTCACAACCTCTCAAGCCAAGGTCGTCGAATGCCTTTGGGAGAACTACGAGAATCGTACCCCGGACGTAAGTCAGGACTATCTGATTGAGACGGTTCTAGACAGCACCCAGAGCCGCCTCAAAGACGTCTTTAAGAATAGCGATGCCTGGGGAACACTGATAGCGCCAGGAAGAACTCGCGGAACATTTCGCTTGAATATCTGAAGTTTTCCGAAATACCCCACTTACGACCCCACCTTTTACCACCCGGAGTTAGGTATCCTTAAGGAAATCTAGGCCCGGGCGGCATTTGAACCAGGAGTTTCCTTCGAGACATCGGAGGAGCAAAGCCCTGAGAGAGCCTTGCCGGGCCAGTCTCTCAGGGCTTTTCATTTGTGGCGCGATTGGTGGGGTGTTTGAGTGGCGGCAGAAGGACAGCGGAAACTGAAGATTCGGCGAACCTTCTCGGATGAGACGAAGTCTCGCGCAGACTTGGAGTCGGCAGAGGCTTTTCTTGCCAAGCTCGCGGCCAGGGCGTTTGCCAGGGATCACCCGGAGTTTTTCGGGCCCTACCTCACTCGCGTGATTGGAGGCCCGGCGAATGAAGAACGATGAGCAGTTCTCTACCATTTCAGGCGAGTTGAAAGAGCGCCGGCAGTGGGTATGCTACCGGATCGAGAAGCGAGATGGCAAGCCGACCAAAGTACCATACCAGACGGACAGGACGAAGGCAAAGTCGAACAATCCCTCTACATGGCACACGTTCGAGGAGGTAGTGAAAGCGGCGGGGAAGCCAAGTAACAGGTTCGACGGCATTGGGTTCATCCTCTCCGAAAGTGACCCGTATGCCTTCATAGACCTGGACCACGTAGTGGCCGATGGCAAGATCGAACCTTGGGCAAAGGATATCATCGAACGCATTTCATCCTATACTGAACTCAGCCAGTCGGGGACAGGAATCCACGTCATTGCTCGGGCGAGGAAACCGGGGCCGAGGTGCAGGACAAACAAGCACCCGAAGTTTGAGATGTACGACCACGCCAGGCTGGTCGTCTTCACCGGCAAGCTGTTACCCGGATCTCCAAGGGAGATAGCCGATGCTCAGGATGCGATCAGCGAAGTATACCACAGTGTCTTCGGATCAGACCCTCCAGATGTCCCTCCGAAAGAGCGGGCCAAGAACAATGAGTCATTAGGAATGCCGGACCAGGAATTGATCCAGAAGGCGATGTTGGCAGCGAACGGTGATAAGTTCAGAAGGCTTTGGAACGGCAGTACTGCCGACTATGGCGGCGATCAGAGTACGGCAGATATGGCATTGTGCTGCATGCTTGCATTCTGGACGCAGCGCGACGCCGCTCGGGTTGACAAGCTTTTCAGAAGATCTGGCCTCTTCCGCCCAAAGTGGGATGAGAAACGAGGGGATCGGACTTATGGCGAGATGACGGTGGACAAGGCTATTCGGTCCACGACAGACGTATACGATCCCGGACGAAACGGCGATCTGGTGACGGCGGCCGGTATGAACGAACAGCATTCTGGCAGTTTTCCCTTGACGGACCTTGGCAATGCAGAACGGCTCATTGCCGTGCATGGGAGGGACCTTCGCTTCAATGTTGATTCCGGCAAGTGGCTTGTCTGGAATGGAGGGATATGGGAAGTTGACCATACCGGTGAGGTTCACCGTCTTGCCTGCGAAGTGATCCGCTCTATGTATGACCTACTGAAGGACGCTCACAGCAAAGCGGAGAAGGACGCCATCTATTCTCATGTCAAGAAGAGTGAATCAGCCCCAAGGCTCTCGGCCATGGTGGACCTGGCGCGTCAGCGATCTGGGATACCGGCGAGGGCCGAAGACCTGGATTCTGATCCTTGGCTACTCAACTGCACCAACGGAACGGTTGACCTGAGAACCGGCAGACTCCAGCCACATGAGCGTACAGATGCAATCACGAGGATAATTCCCATAGAATATGACCCCAGAGCTGAATGCCCCAGATGGGAGCAGTTCCTGGACGAGGTCTTCCAGGGAGATACGGATCTTTTGCAGTTTGTAAAGAAGGCCGTGGGCTATTCGCTCACCGGGGATACATCCGAGCAGTGTTTCTTCATCCTCCACGGATGTGGCAGCAACGGAAAGACCGTGTTCCTGCGGACAATCCAGGACCTGACTGGCGATTATAGCATGGGCACGAACACGGGTGCCCTAATGGAGAAACACGGCGATTCAATCCCAAACGACATTGCGCGACTGAAAGGCGCACGTCTGGTCACAGCCTCCGAGACAAAGACAGGCAGGCGTCTGGCGGAAGGACTGCTGAAGCAAGCGACTGGCGAGGATACGATCACGGCGCGTTTTCTTCGTCAGGAATTCTTTGACTTCAAACCAGAATTCAAAATCTGGTTGGCGTGCAATCATCTACCCAGAATAGACGGTCAGGACCATGGGATATGGAGACGAATCAAACTCATTCCCTTCAGTGTGATCTTCAGAGAAGAGTCATCAACAGAAGGCCCTTACAAAGACCCGAAGCTCATTTCCAAGTTGAGACAAGAGTTCTCAGGCATCCTCAGTTGGACAGTTAGTGGCTGCCTGCTTTGGCAGAACGAGGGGCTTGGGGTTCCGGAAACCGTAAGCGCAGCCACCGGGGGCTATCAAAGCGCCATGGACGTACTCGGCGGCTTTCTTGCCGACCGCTGTGTGACTATGCCGGACTCCAAGGTAACTGCCAAGGAACTGTATGCGGCCTACAAAAGCTGGTGCGAGGAAAACGGCGAGAAGCCTGAATCTCAGCGCACAGTTGGCATGCGCCTGGGTGAACGAGGAATCTATCACCAGAAACGGGGAGCAAAAGGCCATTGGTATTGGCACGGAATAGGGCTGATCACTAACCAAGACGGCCAAGATGACGGATAACTAACACGCCTTGTGCTGAGGGTGACTGATGTTACGCAACTATCGGGTTCTTCACAGGAAACCTCTTCCCATGGCAGGGGAACTGGGAATCTACGTAACCTTCTGTAACCCGTCACCCAGACAATCGAGCGCAGGTGTTATTTTTGTTAAGGTTTTGAGCAAGATGCTGCATTTTTCACGATTGATCGGAGGTGTTTTCGATGGCGAATAAGGTGCTGGCAACGATAGCGAAGAATGCGCGTGAGAAGATCGTCATAGCGGAGACTGAGTACGAAGGCTATGACCTGATTGACGTTCGGGTGCATTACCTGGATGAGTCAGACGAGCTGAAGCTTACTCGCAAAGGGATATCCATGCAGAGGGATTCGTTCCCCGAGTTTGCGGAAGCGATCCAGGAGGTTTCGGAGAAACTGGAGATAAGCGCAGGTGAACGCAGATGAGCGGACATGGAGAAAAACTGAGCAGGAAGCAAGAGCAGGCAATAGCGGCCCTGCTGTCACAACCAAGCATTG
>DASRZD010000711.1:0-6848 GCA_035686805.1 Armatimonadota bacterium | reverse complement strand
TCAAGCTCCAGCCCGGCATCATCACGAACAACCGCCTGGGCCACTATCCCGGCGATACTGAGACGCCCGAGCAGTTCATCCCCCCGACCGGTTATGCCGACCGCGACTGGGAGACCTGCATGACCATGAACGACACCTGGGGCTACAAGAGCTATGACGATAATTGGAAATCCTCAGAGACGCTCATTCGCAACCTGATAGACATCGCGAGCAAAGGCGGGAACTACCTGCTGAACGTCGGGCCGACTTCGGAGGGTGTGATCCCTCAGCCGAGCGTGGATCGCCTGCGCGAGATAGGCAAATGGATGAAGGCGAACGGCGAGGGGATCTACGGCACATCCGCGAGTCCATTCAAGAAGCTCCCCTGGGGCCGATGCACCAGGAAGGGGAATAAGCTCTACCTTCATGTCTTCGACTGGCCGAAGGACGGCATCCTGAGCGTGCCGATGGCTGGCAAGGTGAAGAAGGCGTATCTGGGATGCGAGTGCAAGCTGTCTCTGAAGACTACGGCCAAGGAAGGCAGTGTGGAGGTTCACCTCCCGAAGACCGCCCCCGATCCAATCGCTTCCGTGGTTGTGCTGGAAGTCGAGGGAGACGTGAACCCCGTCAACACGATCATTCGCCAGGGGGAAGATGGCTCGATCGTCCTCAAGGCCTGCGACGCGGATATCATCGGTAGGAAGGCCGTGCTTGAGGGATCACCCGAGGCAAACGTCGGTTACTGGGTGAATGCAAAGGACCAAGTGCAGTGGGAGGCGGAGATCACGAAGCCGGGCGAGTTCGAGGTCAAGGTCAATTACGCTTGCGATCCCTCGACTCCCGGGAGCGAGTACTCCCTAGTCATCGGCGACAAGTCCATCAACGGCAAGGTGGAGTCTACCGGCGGATGGGGCAATTACGTCACCGCCGATCTGGGCAAGGTGCTCGTCGAGTCCCCGGGGAAGATCAACATCACAGTGAAGCCGGTCACGAAGCCGGGCCAGGCGGTGATGAATCTGCGGTCGGTGAGCCTTGTGCCTGTGCCGTGAACAAGAAAAGGATGTGTAGGAACATGTATAAGCACGCACTCGTATTCTTGATAATCCTGCTCGCTGTCGACGGGGTGGCGGCGGTGAATGAACAGATGACCAAATCGGATGGTGTAGTCGTATCCGCCAAGTGGGGCTTCAACGCGGAGGATTCCACAGGCGCCTTGCAGGCAGCCGTCAACTCAGGGACGAAGAAGATTGTTGTAAGCAACATGGGGAAGCCCTGGGTCGTCAGGCCGATAACACTGGCGAGCGACCAGGAGATCGTCTTCGAAAAAGGCGTGGAGGTCGTCGCCAAGCGAGGGGAGTTCAGGGGCACGAACGACTGCCTCTTCCGCGCCGATGGCAAGAAGAACATCGCCCTCACCGGCTACGGCGCGACCCTGCGGATGCACCGGTCGGACTACGCCCGCCCTCCATACGAGAAGGCCGAGTGGCGGCATGTGCTGAGTTTCCGAAGCTGCTCCAACATTAAGGTCAAAGGCCTCACCCTCGCCGAGAGCGGGGGCGACGGCATCTACCTCGGCACGGCGACCAAAGGCGTCACGAACAAGGGCGTGCTCATCAAGGACGTCATCTGCGACAAGAACTATCGACAGGGCATCAGCGTGATCACCGCCGAGCACTTGCTCATCGAGAACACCGTCATGCGGAACACCCGCGGCACTCCTCCCCAGGCAGGGATCGATTTTGAGCCAAATCACGCGGATGAGCGCCTCGTGAACGTAGTAATGCGCAACTGCACCACTCAGGGCAATGCAGGTGATGGGTATGCGCTCTATCTCCCGCCCCTGGATGCCTCATCCAGGCCGGTGTCAATTCGGATCGAGAAATGCAGGTCAATGGGCGAGAAGTCTAGTGGCGTGCGCATATTCACCGGCAACACGCGAGACAAGGCGGTGAAGGGCAAGATCGAGTTTATGAACTGCACCTTCGAGCGCAGTGGGGACTCGGGCGTGATGATCACGGACGTGCCGGTCGGCGGCTGCAAAATACGCTTCACGAAATGCTCCATCATCAATCCGACGGAGACTCCAATCATGTTCCAACATCGTCGGGGCGCGACCGAGCCCATCGGAGGATTGGAGTTCATTGAGTGCACGATTCGGGACTCTCATGACAGGAATCCGATGGGCTGCCTCAATGGCGCTGACGGCCCGCCAGTCCAGGCGATAACCGGGTCGCTGACCGTAAACGACAGACGAATCCAAATCACTCCGGATCTGATCGCAGAGTGGATGCAGAGGAGCTAGACCTGGATCTCTTTTCGACGGGCGACGACGCGCGTTAGCCCGATGTTGCGGCCTTCATCCAGACGAAGTGCCGCCAGATCATCGCCTGCAAAATTCTCGAGCAGCTGGGCGATTATCTCATCATACGTCAGCCATAGCTCCCACCCGTTCGGCACCAGGTCGGCCACCTCGATTTCCACAAGCTGGGTCTTTTCCCAATGCCACCGCCACCAGTCCGGACTATGGAAGGAATGCCAACTGTCAGCGCCCCCCAGATACTCCTTTGCAAGGTGGTCTGGAACCGAGCGTCCGAATTCCGCCACGAGTCCAGGCGAAACGATCCCGATTTGGCCGCCGGGCTTGAGGAATTTGACGATGGTATCGAGATAATAGTCGTCGGTGCCGAAGTAGTGGTAAGCGCCTAAGCTTACAATGGCATCGAAGTAACCGTGAGCAAAGGGCAAGGCATGTCCCTCGGCATAGATTGGAGTGACCAGGTCATCCAGGCATTGTGCCTGAATCCGTTCCCAAACTCTGGTGGGCGGAATCCACAACTCGGCGGCCCATACGCGCACACCGTATTCCCTGGCCAGGAATATGGAGCTTGCCGCCTTACCGCAGCCCAGGTCCAGCACTCGCATCCCCGGCTTGAGATCCATCATCTCGGCAAGGGCCTCAGTGGCCCACACTACCGGCCAGCCCATACCGGAGTCGAAGACCCACTCCGGGTCGTACTTCGACGTTAGTGGGAAATCACGGTGTACGGCGATCTCGGCAGGAACTCTTGGCTTGGAAGAGTCGTTCATTGATGAACTCCTTTCCTGCCATATAGCCTAGAAAGTGCTATTTGCTAATCACGGCTTGCGTGCCAGGAGAGAGAACGTATGCGGCAGGCGATGCAGAGTCTCAGCAGGCATGTTGGGGAACTGGTTCCAGAACGGCTCGGAATACTCCTCGAATCGCTCGATCGCCAGTCCTGCTCCGATGACGCTGTTGATGATCTGGCCGAGCGTCCATTGGTGGGATCGGGGCACAGACACCGTGTTCCGGGAAAACAAACCCTCCCTCAATTGATCCGAAAAGTATGTGTCGCCCCCTCGATCGAGCACATACTCGCTTTCCTGCGTCTCCCAAGCCCAATCCAGAGGATGCGCTTCATAGACGAACAATCGGCCACCGGGCTTGAGCAGCCTCGCGACCACCTTCGCCCATGCCTCGATGTCCATCATCCAGCACAGCGCCCCTTTGCCAGTGTAGACGAGGTCGGCGGTTTCGTTGAGGATGTCGGGTGTATGCAGAATATCGGCACAATACCAGTTTGCTCGTGCGCCGAGCGCCTCGGTCTTTCGGCGAGCGAGGGCAAGCAGCCGTTCGCTGATGTCCACCCCGACGACTTCCGCCGCTCCCTGGCGAAGAAGAGACAGGGCATCGTTCCCTCCCGAGCACTGCAAGTGAATGGCTCTCTTGCACCAGGAACTTATGTCACCAAGCAGCTCTTTCTCGTGCTCATAAAGAAAGCTGCCGCCTGATCTCAGACGCTCGATGCTATCGGCCTCGCCAGGCACCCCTTGGACACTGTAGGTGTCGGCAATCTCGTCCCAGAACGCGCCGGTTTCTTTGTGTATTGATGAAATGTCCACAGAACAACTCCTTCTATTCCGGCCAGTGGTAGGTGCGGGCTATGCTCCCCAATATCTGGCTATAAAGCTCGGCTCCATTCTCGCTGTTGGTCATCACAACTGCCCCCTGACCGGTCTCTGTGAACATGAGAAGCACACAGCGAAAGCCTGCGTTTGCCCCATGCATGACGAACACTCTGGAGTCATCTTTTCCGCCAACTCCCATGCCAAGTGCCATGCCACCGGTTACGGGTGGTGTCATCATCTCTTTAGCAGACTCCTGCGTGAGGTATGACCGGGGTAGGCCCTTGGCTGACTGCTGAAGCGCGATGGCCATTCGAGCGAGATCAGAGGAAGTCGTCCACAGCCCAGCCGCGGCCATCTCCGGGTAGACGTGCCATTTGCCTTCCAGTGGCTCTCCATTGCCCTTGTGAGCGACGGCAGCCGAACTAGCGAGGTCGCCGGGCAATGGCTGGCGGAATGTGCTTTCCTTCATTTCCAGCTTCCGAATAAGATACTCGTCCATAAGGTTCGGAAAATGTTGGGCGCAAGTGTCTGCCAGCAGTTTCTGAACTACACAGAAGCCGCCGCCCGAATAGCTGCAAGCGCTTCCAGGAACTGCGCAAACGCGTATTGCCTCAGTGTTCGCCGGCTTCAATCCATCCAAGACCTGGGTCAATGTCGGGATTTGTTCATCTGCGCAGTATCCTGGAAATCCAGAGACATTCAGGCCGGCGGTATGAGACAGCAATCGCCGCAATGTGACTCGTTGACGCTTGGTGAAATTGTTATCGGGAACCTGCCATCCATGCAATCGGCCGTTGACGTCCTCATCCAATACCAGCTTACCAGATTGGACTAAGTACATGGCAGCCATGGCCGTGGCCGTCTTGCTGATTGATGCGGCCTGAAAGAGAGTATGGCTGTTCACCTTGCCGGAGGCGCCGGCCTCTGTAACCCCGTATCCCTTGGTCCGTTCAATCTTGCCATCATTGATGACCGTCAGGCTGACGCCAGCTACCTTGAGTGCCTTCATGCGCTCTGAGATGCTTGTCATGGGCATGTTCCACTCATACGCACAGTATAACACGAATCGAACAGCAGGAAGCCGGTTGCAGTCCATGGGCAAACACGCTAAACTGAACCTTGAAGTCGGACCAGCGTCTACGCCTATAGCCAAAGGAGGTCATATGCTGCCTTATTCTCTTGAATTGTTGAGCGATCGTTTGAAGGGTATCCATGTGCCGGCTGAACCGTTCGATCCGAATGGCGAGTGGGTGCATGATTACTCGATTTGGAATTCCGCGCGAGCCGTGGACGCGAAGAGCGAGCGGCTGGGAAGCCTCAAGATTCACCGCAAACTCATGCCCAATGGGAACATCCGGCTGCAAGTGACCGAAATCGCCGGGTTGGCGAAATCAGGCTCGGGAGTCATGAAGGCAGGCGTGTCCTGCAAAGCAGATGATCTCTGCACCCCCATCCAATGGAAGACAGACTCGGACGTCCTTGACCAGCAGGGCAAGCAAGTGGATCTCACTGCGATAAGCGTTTCCAGAAAGGCCGACGATCTGAAGGTGTCCGGGCTACTCAGCAGCAACTGGTCGCTCTTCGATGCGGTTCAGCGCCTGCCCTTTGATTCCAAGACCATCGAGTTCACTATGCTCGAGGAGTTGGAATTAGTCAGGCCCGGGCAGAAGCTTTCGTCGGGAGCGACAGCCGATCTGGAGCTTGGGGGTCGCATGGTCAAGCTTCACTCGTTCGAGCAGATCGGCCGGGGGATATTGCCGATAACCTATTGGCTCGATGAGAACCACCGGCTGATCATTGCGACTGGCGGACGGCGGTCCTATTTGCTTGATTCGGTCGGAGGGGGAAAGAAATGAGCACAAGGATTACACGCAGGGAATTTCTCAAAGGCACGGCGCTCGGGGTCTCGGGACTCGCATTGGGGGGCAGAGTATTCGCTGATGTGCAATTGCCCAAGACCAAGCCAAACCTCCTGTTCATCCACACCGACCAGCAGCACTTCGAGGCGATTTCCGGCTTAGGGAACAAGTACCTGAAGACGCCAAATATGGATCGCCTGATGAAACGAGGCATGACGTTCACTCAATCTTATTCCGCCGATCCGGTCTGCTGTCCGGCGCGGGCTTGCTGGTTTACCGGGCGTGCAGCCTCGGAAAACGGGGTGATGACCAACGGCCTTCCGCTTGACCCGAATATGCCGGACCTGGGGCAATGGCTCAAGACCCGGGGCTATTCCACGTTCTACACCGGCAAGTGGCATATACCCCGTCGAGACAACGCGAGCGGGTTCACCGTGCTCACTTCGAATCCCTCGCACCTCGGGCAGCACACCGATGGAGTCGTCTCCAGGTCGGCTCAGGCGTTCTTCAGCAACTACTCGGGTGACAAGCCGTTTTTCTTCTCCATAGGGCTTCTTCAGCCGCACGATTGCTGTTACTGGATAACCTCGCACGACCATCAGAAAGGTGATTGCCCTTATCCGTCCATCAAGGACGAGCTTCCTCCACTGCCGCCGAACTTCCATTATAATGTCAAGGAGCCGAAGGTTCTGGCCGAGCACCTTGCCAAGCTTCGGAGCAAGCGCGAATGGACGGATGAGTTCTGGCGCTATTACATTTGGAGCTACTACCGAATGGTGGAGATGGCCGATGCCCAGCTTGGGCGGATACTGGATGCGCTCGAAGACTCGAAGTTCGCGAACGATACGCTCATCGTGTTCACGGTTGATCACGGCGACGGAACCGCTCATAGGAAGCTCGTCACGAAGTTCTTCACGTATGACGAGGCGATCAGGGTGCCCATGATCGTCTGCCTCCCAGGCTCATCAGGCGGCGGGAGACTGGACAAGGAGCACGTCGTCTCGGGCCTGGATGTTGCGCCCACCCTATGCGACTTTGCCGGAGTGGAAGCGCCTCCTGACATCAGGGGTAGGAGCTTAAGGC
>DASRZD010000710.1:0-13133 GCA_035686805.1 Armatimonadota bacterium | reverse complement strand
GATCCGGAAGGCGAAGAGTTCGATGTGTTCGCCTGGGGATTCCGGCGGCCGCTCGGCTTGTCGGTACATGCGGATGGTAGGATCTTCTGCAGCGACGTCGGCATGAAACCCCAAGGCAGCCGCCCTATCCCCGATGGACGCGGATATCTCTGGCAGGTCGTCGAACTTGGGTGGTACGGATGGCCCGATTACTCCGGGGACGAACTCGTGGAGGAACCCGTGCTCGCGGAGCATCCGCCTCTCGCAGGCAAACCCCTGGCCACTCTGCCGATTGGATCGGAAATCGCCAAGTTCGACTTCTCCCGAAGTCCCCTTTTCGGCTCGGATGACGTCGCATACGCCGCATTGCTGGGAGAGCCCGGCAAGTTCGATGCCGGGTCCAAGGTGGTGATGATAGATATCTTGACCGGCAAAGTCACCGATTTCATGACCAACCGTCATCCGGGGCCGGCGTCCGAGCACCGGAGTGGTGGAATCGAGCGCCCCATCACAGTGAAGTTCGACCGCACCGGTGAGGTCATGTATGTCCTCGATCTCGGCATACTTGACACCTCGTCGCCCATTCCTCGCACTCTTGCCAACTCAGGCGTATTGTGGAGAATCGTCCCTCAGATATATATACGACTTGGCGCCGATTTGCTGAAAACTGCTTGACAAGTCCTTAAGAAAAGCCCATAATGACATGGGCTGGCGCTCACTCTACCAACACTCCCACGCTGGTCCAGGGAGCGCTCGTATGGATGGCGAGACCGAGTTCAAAGTCGAGGAGAGAAACGGCATTCCGGTAGTAAAGATTGTCGGTTCACTGGATCACTACAATGTCCCCCGGTTTCGCCAGATCATTACTGATCTCTCCAGCAAAGGCCATAACGAAGTCGTGGTTGATATGTCAGAAGTAGACTTCATGGATAGCGGCGGGATGTCCGGCATAATCCTCGGCCTGAAATGGCTCTCGGAGGCCGGTGGGCGATTGTTACTCGCAGATCTCAACCCCAGGATCATGCGCAAACTGGAGATAAGCGGGTTTACAATGATGCCTGACAAGCTGGTCCTGTCCGACTCTGTTGACCAGGCGGTTGCAGCCGCGCGGAGTCAGTGAACACCCTGTAGGTTAAGGGATGGGTGAGGATGGAAAGGCAAACAGGCGCTGAACGGGTTTTTGAGCGCTTCTACGAGCTCTCGGGTACCGACGATCCTGATGACCTCCACGAGACGCTGAACCGGTCACTGGAGAGTGTGCTGCGCCTGTTTCAGGCGGACAGCGGGTCGGTGATGCTGTGCAGGGAGCGCAGGCACTACATAGCAGTCTGCCGCGGATTGCCTGATGATGCGCGAGATCAGGTTCACTCCCGGCTTGACGGCGCCGTTTCCAGCCGTGTGATCGCAAGTCAGACCCCGGTAGTCCTGCACGGACCGGTTGATCCCCAGGATTGGCCGAGAGCGATCCCCAGACCGAACCTGGTCTCCTCTATCTCCATCCCACTGCAAAACCGGCGAAAAGTGGTAGGGCTTCTGAACATCAACAGCGCTAGCCCGAATAGGGTGTTTAACGAAGACGAAATGGCGTTTGCATCCGTCATAGCCCATCACCTGGCGATGACCATCGAGAACGCGAGACTCCGCGACGAGGCGAAGGAGCGGTCTCGGTATTTCAGCGACCTGTATAAGATCGCCCGCACAATCACCTCCTCCCTGGACCTCGATCTCGTGCTGAGAATGATCGCCGAGCATGTCCGCAGGGTTATCGCCTGCGACATTTGCGCGCTCCTGCTGCACAACCCCGATACGGGCGCGCTTCAACTCGCCAGGGGCCAGGGGATTCCCGATGGGACGGATAGCGATTACGTGGATTTGGTCGAGCCTGCTGCGAGACAGGCGCGTATCTGCTGCAAACTCGTCACCATGCGAGATGCATGTCTTCCGAACAATGGGAGGCCGGCCTCGGGCATCGTTGTGCCCCTCATCGTCAAGCGCAAAGTGGTCGGCTACATAGCGGGTTTCAGGTCCGACGGCACGGCTTTTTCTCGGGCAACGACCAGGCTGCTTCTGGGATTGGCGGAGCTTGCGGCAATCGCTATCGAGAACGCCCGATTATACAGGCGGCAGTCGGGCATTGCGCATATCACCCAGAAGGAGTTGACACCCGAGCGTTTCGAGCCGATCAGAGGCTATGAGATAGGGAGCAGGTACACGCCCGCTCATCAAGTCGGGGGCGATTACTGCGATCTGATTAGAATCAACAAGCGCAAGTTCGGCCTGGTGGTGGCGGACGTGGCGGGACGGAATGTCACGGCGGCGCTGCATATCGCCAAGTGCAAGCACGCGGTCAGAGTCCTCGCTGATTGCATAAGTTCTCCGGCGAAACTTATGCTGAAGTTGAACAAGTTTATCTACGAGCACACGGATCCCGAGGCATTCATAAGCATGTTCTATGCAGTCCTGGATACCACAAACGGCCTGCTGACGTACAGTGTTGCCGGCCATGAGCCGGGATTGCTTCTGAGAGCACAGATACCGAGCATAGAACAGGTGCGTACCTCGGGAATCCTGCTGGGGATCCATCCTGGTGCAACCTTCGAAGAGCGGACGACGTATCTACATATAGGTGACATTCTATTCTTATATACTGATGGGCTTACCGATGCCCTCTGTTCCGGGCAGACAGACGGCCTCGAGGTTCTGGAGGAAGCCTTCCTGCAAAGGCGACTAGAGCCGGCGCAGAGACTGGCCGATAATATCCATAGATTGGCGATCGGCAATCAGGAAGGCAAACCGCCGGACGATATCGCTATCGTTACTCTCAGGAAGATGTAAGAGGCAGTATGGAAGACGCCCGAATCGTTAGGCTGGAAATACCGAATTCCCCCGAATTCGTCAGTGTAGCGCGCAAGACTCTGGAGGCCATCGCAAGCACCATAGGGCTTACAACCAGGGAAGTCGAAGATCTGGAGTTGGCTGTCGGTGAGGCATGTGCCAACGCCGTGAAATACGGAGAAGCCGGCGATCAATCCGTCCAGGTGATCTATCGCGTGGGACGGAATTCGATAGAGATCGATGTCTGCAACAAGGGAAAGGCCTTCACACCCCCAGCCTGCCCAACTCCGATCGAGAACTTGCAGGCCGGTGGTCTGGGGCTGTTCCTCATAGACCAGCTCGTTGACGAGATGATGATTGACTGCAAGGCAGGGCAGACGACGCTCAAGATGGTGAAGCAGATCGCCAAAGCCAAGTGAGCGGTGAACGGTAGACAGTGAACAGTCAGAACCGGATCTCTGCGACAGCCTTCTTAGCCGCCTGGATCTGCTCCTGCAGCCGCTTTGAGGCAGTTCCCCCGGGGATATCCCGTGCCTCTATGCTCGCCTTCACATCGCCGACGCTTTTCAAGCCCTTGAACTTGTCTGAAAATGAGGCCAGATCCTCCGAGCTCAGATCACTCAGCGATATCCCCTGCCCTATTGCATGCTGAACCATCCGCCCGACGATCTCGTGGGCCGAGCGGAATGGGACTCCCTGGCGAACGAGGTAATCCGCGAGGTCGGTGGCAGTCGAGAAGTCCCCCGCCAGAGCGCCGGCCATGGCCTCCTTGCGGAAGTCAGTGGTCTCGATGAGCTTGCGGAGCATGGGAACGCACTGGCAAACGGTATCAACCGCATCGAAGACCGGCTTCTTATCCTCCTGGAGGTCCTTGTTATACGTGAGCGGAAGGCCTTTGAGGACGGTCAGCAGGCCCATCAGATTGCCATAAACCCGACCGGTCTTTGCCCGAATCAACTCGGCGACGTCGGGGTTCTTCTTCTGAGGCATGATGCTGCTGCCGGTCGCCATTGAGTCGTCCAATTCGACGAACCCAAACTCCCGGGTATTCCAGATGATGATCTCCTCGGCGAACCGCGACATGTGCATGCCCAGGATCGAGGCGGCGGCAAGGAACTCGACCGCGAAGTCCCGGTCTGATACGGCGTCCAGGCTGTTCTCGCTGATCCGAGCGAACCCCAGCAACTGCGCCGTGTACGCCCGATCGATGGGAAACGACGTGCCGGCAAGCGCCGCCGAACCCAGCGGCATCACGTCCGTCCGGCGATAGCAGTCGGCAAGGCGCTCCCGGTCGCGCTGGAGCATCCACACGTAGGCCAGAAGATGATGCGCCAGAGTCACCGGCTGAGCATGCTGAAGGTGCGTATAGCCCGGCATTACCGTGTCGGCGTGTTTCTCTGCGGTCTGAATGAGCACGTCCTGCAGGGCCTTGATCTCGCCGTCGATCGCCTTGATCTCAGCCTTCAAGTACATCCGCAGGTCGAGGGCGATCTGATCGTTGCGGCTGCGGGCGGTATGGAGCTTGCCGGCGACTTCCCCGATCCGCTCGCCCAGGAGCTTCTCGATGTTCATGTGGATGTCCTCGCCCGAGACATCGAACTCCACCTTGCCTGCCTCAATGTCCTTCGCAAGCTGCTCCAGGCCGGCGACGATCTTGTCGGCATCCGTCTGAGGAATGATCCCGCACTTGCCGAGCATCTTTGCGTGCGCAATGCTCCCCTCGATGTCATGCTCCCACAGCCGGACATCGAAGCTTATCGAGGCGTTGAACTGATCAACCTGGTCAGAGGTCTCCTTGCTGAACCGACCGCCCCAGAGCTTGGCCATCATTTGCCTTTCTTAAGCTGCCAGTACATGCGCGATTGGAGGCCGTGAACCTTGACTGCGCCCGTCATCTCGCGCTGGTCGAAGGTTTTGGTGTCGAACGACGCCAGATCCGCATTATAGAGCGCGTATGGGCTGCTGCGGCCGATTACCTTCGCCGAGCCCTTGAAGAGCTGCATCTTGACCGTGCCGGTCACGCGCTCCTGAATCTTCTTGATGAACGCCTCAAGGTCCTCCTTCAGCGGATCGAACCACAAGCCGTTGTATGCCATCTCGCCCCACGCCTGGTCAACCATCGTCTTGAACTGTCTCTCTTCCTTGGTGCAGACCAGCGCCTCGAGGGCCTTATGGGCCGTGAGGAGGGTGATCGCCGCGGGGGCTTCGTAGTTCTCGCGAACTTTCAGACCGAGCATGCGGTCTTCCATGATGTCCACCCGGCCGACGCCGTGCTCGCCGGCGATCTCGTTCAGCGCCTGGATGAGGCTCACGCCGTCCATCTTCTTGCCGTCAATCGAGACGGGCTCGCCCTTCTCGAACCCGATCTCGATCACCAGCGGCTCGTTGGGAGCTTCCCGAGGACCCTTCGTCCACTGGTAGATCTCCTCAGGCGGCGTATAATCCGGCTCCTCCAGGCGGCCGCCCTCTATCGAGCGACCCCAGAGGTTCTCATCAATACTCCATATCTTCTCGATGCTCTGCCCTACGGGCACTCCCCGCTGCTTGGCGTACTCGATCTCCTCGATCCGAGTGAGGTTCCGCTCGCGCATTGGGGCGATGATCGTCAGCTCAGGCGCAAAGTTGAGGCAGACGAACTCGAAGCGGAACTGGTCATTGCCCTTGCCGGTGCATCCGTGGCAAAATGCCTCCGCCCCGACCTTCTTCGCCACCTCGACCGCCTTGAGCGCGATCAACGGCCGGGCAATTGCCGTGCTGAGCTGATAGCCCTGATAATTGCCGTTCGCCTTGATGGTCGGGAAGATATAGTCCTTGACGAACTCATCCTTCGCGTCAACGGTGTAATGCTCAGTTCCCAGCGCCTTGGCTTTCTCCTCGGCCTCCTTGATGTCGGCTTCCGGCTGGCCGACGTCAACGGTCACCGTGACTAGATTATCATAGCCGTAGTACTCTCTCATCATCGGTATGCAAACCGAGGTATCGAGACCTCCGGAGTATGACAAGACTGCTTTTTTCATAGGAACCTCCTCAATCTAACGAGTAACGGGCAATCCGTAAGGCCTCTTCCGGTTACGCATTACGAATCACGCATTACCTCCTACATCGTTAATGCCATTATCGCCTTCTGAACGTGGAGGCGGTTCTCCGCCTCATCGAACGCCGCCGACTTCGGCCCATCGAGGACTTCGTCCGTGATCTCTTCACCGCGCTTGGCAGGCATGCAGTGCAGGATGATGACATCTTCAGCCGCAGCATCCACCAGCGCCTGGTTCACCTGATAGGGCTCGAATACCTTCAGCCGCGCCTCTTTCTCGGCTTCCAGACCCATGCTGACCCAGGTGTCGGTATAGATGACGTTCGCCCCTTCGACGGCCTTGTAAGGATCGTTCATGACCGAGATGGTCGCCCCGGTCTCCTTTGCATCCCTTCGGGCCGTTGTGACCATCGCCGTATCGGGCTCATAACCCTCTGGGCAGCCGACGGTCATGGTCGCGCCAACTTTCGCCGCCAGGAGCATGAGGCTGTTGCACGTATTGCAGCCGTCCCCGATGTACGCCAGCTTCACCTTCGTCAGGTCGCCTTTCTTCTCAAGGATCGTCATGAAATCCGCCAGCGCCTGGCAAGGATGCTCCGCATCCGACAAGCCGTTGATGACCGGGATATTGGCGTACTTCGCCAGATCCACGACCGTCTGATGAGCGAATACGCGAGCCATGATCCCCTGCACCCACCGCTCCAGGTTTCGAGCGGCGTCCGGCACGCTCTCACGAGTCCCAAGCGCAATGTCCGCCGGCTGCAGGTAGATCGCGTGCCCGCCAAGCTGAGTCATCCCGGTCTCGAAGGTCACCCGCGTCCGAAGCGACTGCTTCTCGAAGATCATGGCCAGCGTCTTGCCTTCGAGCAACGGATTCACCAGCCGGTCTTCGCTCTTCAACTCAGCCGCCACCGCGAAGATCTTGAAGATCTCCTCGGCGCTCAAATCCTTTATAGATAGAAGGTCGCGCCCCCTTAAAGAATCATCCTGCGGTTTGGTTACCTTGCGGTCCTGAAGCTGCTCTGCCATCTGTCGTGTCTTCTCCAAATCCACTCCCAACTCCGTGAGTATCTGAGCTGCCAGACCATTTTGCTCTCTAACAAGACCAAGCAGCAGGTGCTCGGTTCCGATGTAATTGTTGTTCAACTGCCTGGCTTCATCGTACGCCAGATCAATGACTCGCTTTGCACGAGGCGCCAATTGCATATCATCGCCCGAACGGCCTTCGCCCCTGGTAACACGCCGCTCAACTTCCTCTCGAATCTTCTTAAGGCTGACCCCCATGTGCTGAAGCATTAGGGCGGCCACGGTGTCATCCTCCCTGATCAGACCGAGGAGCATATGCTCGGTCGAGACGTGGTTCTCCCCCAGCTTTGCCGCCTCTTCCTGAGCGAAAAAGATGACTCTTCGTGCCATCTCAGTAAATCGTTGCCACACATCGTACTCCTAAGGCGTTGCTGATAACGTCGGGCCCGTCGCATTCTCAAAAGGCAGAGTTCCCGCCTGCAGGTTCCTTAGCTGGATGCGAATGCTCGGAACATCCGCCCCCAGCTCTTTCAACACCTTGGAAGGCAGTCCGCAGACGCTCACCAGCCCGATCAGAAGGTGCTCGGTGCCCACCCAATCCTCATTGCGCTCCCTGGCCTCATCGAACGCAACGTGGATCGCCTCACGGAGTTCGGTCGTGAGCTGCATATCCTCGCCCAGGACCTCGTTGCCGCGAGAGAGATGCTTCAACGTTTCCGCTCGGGCCGTGCCCGGATCAACCCCAAGCGCCTCCAGTATTCGTGCTGCCACGCAGTCATCTTCCCGAACCAGGGCAAGAAGCAGGTGCTCGGGGCCGGCGTGGCTGTAACCAAGCTTGCCTGCTTCCTCCTGGGCATGAAGTATTGCCTTTCGTGCCTTCTGGGTAAGCTGCTTCCACATTCGTCTATCTCCTCCGAGACGGCCTTATGTGCCCGTCTCCGATACTGCCTCAATTAGTATACGCAGAGCGGAGTCAACGTGCTCCTTTTTCGCAATCAAGGGCGGCAGGAACCGGAGGGTATTCTGGCCGATGGCATTCACTATCAGCCCCCGCCAAAGGCAGCCCGCTCCGACGGCAGGCGCATAATCCCGGCTGAACTCGATCGCCGCCATGAGCCCCTTGCCCCTAACCTCGACTATATCTTGCCGCTGATCCTTCAACTCGGCGAGTTTCCCGAGCAGATACGCCCCCACCTCCGCAGAATTCTCGATCAGCCGCTCTTCCTCCATGACGTCGAGTGTGGCGATGGCAGCCGCGCAAGCAAGCGGATTGCCTCCGAATGTGGAAGCATGGTTCCCCGGCACGAATGCCTTCGCCACCTCGTCGGTCGCCATGCATGCGCCGATCGGGAATCCGCCGCCCAATGTCTTCGCCAGGGTCATGATGTCCGGCTTTATGCCATAATGCTCGTGCGCGAACCATTTCCCCGTTCGCCCGAGCCCTGTCTGAATCTCATCAAGAATCAGCAGTGTGCCGGTGTCGTCGCAAAGCTGCCTGACTCCCCTGATATACTCCTGCGACCCGATCCTGACCCCGCTCTCGCCCTGGATGGGCTCGATCATTATGGCGCAGGTCTTGTCGCTGACGGCTGCTTCCATCGCATTGAAATCGTTGAACGGCACGTACTTGAACCCGGGCACCATCGGCTCGAAGCCCTGATGGTATTTCGGCTGAGCGGTCGCAGTCACGGTTGCCATCGTCCGCCCGTGGAATGATCCCTCGGCAGTGACGATCTCATATCGCTCAGGACAGTAGTTCTCCTTCGCCCACTTGCGGGCCAGCTTGATGGCGGCTTCGTTCGCCTCAGCCCCGCTGTTGCAGAAGAAGGACTTGCCCAGCCCGGACAACTTCGTAAGGCGCTTCGCCAACTCAGGCTGCTGCGGCACGTAATACAGATTGCAGACGTGCATCAGCTCCGATGCCTGACGGCTGATCGCCTCCACGAGTTTCGCATGGCAGTGACCCAGACCGCATACGGCGATCCCGGCCAGGAAGTCGAGATACTCCTTCCCGTCGGCGTCCCAGAGCTTCATGCCCTCGCCACGTATGAAGACGGCCGGCTGCCTGTTCACAAAGTGCATCACATAGTCGGCGTCCATCTGTATGACGTCCTGGGCCTGAATACTGTTCGCGCTTGTCACCAAATCACTCCCACTAAACGCAAAGAGACAGAGTCGAGCCTCTGTCTCTTCGGCTTTCACCGAGCCGGTATGCAATTGTTGCCAAATCCGGCGTTTTCATTATGGCCTTATTCTAGCCTTTTGGCCGGCAAAATGTCAATCGAAAGTCCCAAAAAGCCTGTTAGCTGATCATTGTGCCGATGCCCTTGTCGGTAAAGACTTCCATCAGGAGCGCATGAGGGATCGTGCCGTCAATGATATGAGCCTTCTCGACCCCGGCCTTGACCGCCGTGATGCAGGACTCCACTTTCGGAATCATTCCCCTATCAATCTTACCCGATTCGATGAGGCTTTGCGCTTCGTCCGCCGAAAGCTCCGAGATCAGGCTCGACTTATCGCTGAAGTCGCGATAGACCCCCTGGACGTCGGTCAGGGTGATGAGCTTTGCCGCGCCCAGGACTCCCGCCAGCTCACCTGCGACGTGATCGGCATTGACGTTGTATGACTCCCCCTGCTCTCCTACCGCCACCGAGGCAATCACCGGGATATAGGCCTGGTCAATGAGTGTCCGAACGATCTGTGTGTTCACCTCGACAATCGCCCCGACCTGGCCGAGGTCCACTCCGCCCGGCATGGCCTTCTCCGCCACCAGGAGATTCGCATCCTTCCCACTGAGGCCTACAGCCTGCCCGCCCTGGGAGTTGATGAGCGAGACAATGCTCTTGTTCGTCTTGCCCGCGAGCACCATCTCGACGATCTCCATGGTCTCGGCGTCCGTCACTCTCAAACCGCCGATGAAATTCGGCTCCTTGCCCATCTTGTGCATCAGCTCGGTGATCTCCGGTCCGCCGCCATGGACGACCACCGGCTGCATGCCGACATACCGCAGGAGGACGATGTCCTTCGTCACGCTCGCCTTCAGCGAGTCGTCGGCCATGGCATTCCCGCCGTACTTGATGACGACCGTCTTCCCGTAGTATTGGCGAATGTACGGAAGCGCCTGGACCAGTATCTCAGCTTGCTCTGATCTTTCTTTCATGATGTCCACTACTCCGTTTTAGAGTAAGAGTACGAGTATGAGTAAGAGTCTAAGTATGATACTCGGCATTTATGCGCACGTAGTCATAGGAAAAATCGCAGGTGAAGACGGTTGCGCCCCACTTTTCCTTGCCGACCTGGAGATGAACCAGGATGTCTTTCCCCTTCAGGTATTCATGCACTTCACTTTCCGAGAACTCGACCGGCTCTCCGCCTTTGACCAGAAGAATATCGCCCAAACGAAGGTTCACCGCCTTCGGTTCGAAATCAACCCCTGCTCTCCCTGCCGCCGCCAGAATCCGCCCCCAGTTCGGATCGGAGCCGAACATGGCGGTCTTGACGAGGGGTGAGTTAGCAATCGTCTTGGCGATCTGCCGAGCCGCTTCAAAAGAATCAGCGCCTTGAACCCGAATCTCGATGAACTTGGTTGCGCCCTCGCCATCGGCGGCGATCTGCTTCGCCAGCGACATGGTCACGGAATCAAGGGCGGCTTGGAAAGCATCCGTATCCACCGCCTTATTCCCTGCCATGCCGTTTGCCAGCATGAGCACGGAATCATTCGTGCTGGAATCACCGTCAACCGTCAGGCAGTTAAAGGAGGTCTCGACGGACTTGGACAGGCATTCCTGGAGCACGTCGGGCGTGATGGCGGCGTCCGTGGTGATGAACGCCAGCATGGTTGCCATGTTTGGGCAGATCATCCCCGCGCCCTTTGCCATGCCGCCGATTGTGGCTTCCTTGCCGTCCACCTCGAATCGGGCGAAAGCCTCCTTAGAGCGAGTATCCGTTGTCATGATCGCCCGAGCCGCGATCTCTCCGCCATCCCGACTGAGCGACGACACTGCATTGGCGATGCCATCCTTCACATCGGCCATTGGCAGGGTCTTGCCGATTATGCCCGTGGATGCCACCAGGACATCCTCCTCGCGAATGCTCAGCAGGCGCGCGGTCTCGGAGGCCATCGTGCGCGCGTCGCGCATACCCTGCTCGCCCGTGCATGCATTCGCATTGCCGCTGTTGACGATTATGGCCCTTGTGGAACTGTTCGGCACTCGCTCGCGGTTAAGGAGGACACAAGCGGCCTTCACCAGATTAGTCGTAAAGACGCCCGCCGAGGCCGCCGGGACTTCCGAGTAGACCAGGGCCATGTCTTCGCCCTCGGTCTTGATCCCGGCCCGTACTCCCGAAGCCAGAAATCCCTTGGGAAGCGTAACTGCCCCGGCCGTCACGGGAACACTCCCGGTCCATTGAGCCCAGCCCACTCATCCAGGCTGAAGACGATGTTCATATTTTGCACCGCCTGGCCGGCAGCTCCTTTGACCAGATTATCCAACGCCGAGATCACGACCACCCGCCCCGTCCTCGGATCTACCTTGAGGCCGATGTAGCAAGCGTTCGACCCGCAGGTATCCTTCGTCGCCGGGTAGGTCTCAGCATTCAAGATCGAGACAAACGGCTCTGATCTGTAGAACTCGCGGAACATGGTCGTCAGCTCTTCGGACGTCCAATCCTTCGAGATCAAATCCGCGTAGGCGGTGGTCAATATCCCCCGGGTGATAGGTATCAGGTGAGGCGTGAACGAGATCGTCGTCGGCCGACCCGCGAGCAGTCCCAACTCCTGCTCGATCTCGGGAGTATGCCGATGAATTCCAACGTTGTAGGCCTTCACGCTCTGGTTCAACTCAGGGAAGTGGAAGTCCAGCTTATGTGACATGCGCCCCGCCCCGGAAACCCCCGTCTTGGAGTCAACGATGATGGTATCCGGCTCCACAAGCCGCTCCTTCAGAAGCGGTGCAAGCGCCAGGATGGCACTCGTGGGGTAGCAGCCCGGATTGGCAATCAGGTCCGCCTCTTTGATCTGCGCGCGATACAGCTCCGGCAGCCCGTAGACCGCCTTCTCCAGCAAATCCGGCGACTCATGCGGCAGGCCGTACCACTTCTCGTAGACAGCGGCCGGCTTGAGGCGGAAATCCGCGCCGAAGTCTATGACCTTCACGCCGGCTTCCAGGAATGGGCGCGTATTCGTTGCCGCCCATCCGGCATGCTGAGCGATGAAGAAGACGTCGGACGCCTCTATGGCCGCCTGAGGATCATAGGGCACGCACTCCGCGTCCAGGAATCCGAGAAGGTTCGGCAGGACGTCGCTCATGCGGACGCTCTTCTCCATCTCCGAGCTCAGGTATGCCAGTCTCACGTTCGGATGCACGCAGAGAAGCCTCACAAGCTCTCCTCCGGCGTACCCCAATGCGCCTACTATGCCGACCCTGATCTCTTTCCCAGCCATCACCAAATCCCCTAATAAGCGAAAAGATGTGCACATGATAGCACAGCCCCGAGACTTTGGCAACGAAGTAGAAAGGGCCGGAATCACTCCGGCCCCCAAAAGGGAAAACAAAGAGAGCCCCGGCTGATCGGGGCTCTCCAACGAATAGTGCGGTTATGATGCGTGCTTACAGGCCGAGCTTCGTGTAGGAAATGCCGAAGCCGAGATCCTCGGCGTTGATCAAGGCCACATCCCCTCGCAGGCCGCTTGTAATAGCGAACCTAATGCCTGCATTGAAGACTGAATCCTCCGAGATCGCATTCCTGATGCTCAGGCCATCAATGAACTCGGCCATGAGTGTCGCCCTGGGACTGAAGCTGTACTCGACAGCCCCGAACAGTCCACCATAGATGCCGGTGCCTATGCCCAGATAGCCTCGAAGCGGGGGAACAGGCTCGCCCGAGAGACTCGTTGCGGCAGGAGTCAGGTTCTTGCCAAGTACGACGTAGAAACCCGGGTCTCCGCCAACATCCAGGTCACCGCCGGCATCCACCACCCCTATGGTCAGTGAGGGTCTTGCCACCGACTCGCTGAAAATGCTGTACTTGCCGTTGATGATCGTGCTTATGCTGTCCCCTGGCAGATCAGAATCGAACCTCGCCAACCCGAGTTCCAGGGACTCAGTCACGCCGATGTTCACACCCAGGACCGTGGGATTATTACCCAGGTCCAGAGTGTGGAAATCGGCGCTGAAATCGCTTGCCTTCAGGAGGACGTCATTGGGCACGAAGATGAGGCCGGTCGTCCCGAGGACCGAGGGCGCTGCTGAGGCCATAC
>DASRZD010000709.1:0-3091 GCA_035686805.1 Armatimonadota bacterium | reverse complement strand
AGCGAAGATGTCTTCTTCATGGCGAAGTACTTCCTTTCAGAGCGCAAGGTCGAGCAGAACCCGGAGGCCGTCCAGGAGGTTCTCGATGCCGCAAGGGCGAAGGAAGGCCAGGGGGTGACCTCGGAGATCAAACCTCCGTTTGAATTCACCGGCGCTGATCTCTCTGACGCTCAGGAGATTGCCGACGTGTATCGCCAGGTCTTCGAGTCATATCCGTTCCCCATCCACGAGGTGGACTACATCCGCAAGACGATGGAGGAGAATGTCGTCTACTTCTGTATCCGCGAAAACGGCAAGATAGTATCGGTAACGTCGTCAGAGATGGATCTCAAAGGCGAGAACGTCGAGATGACCGACTTCGCGACCTTGCAAGAATACCGCGGCAACAGCTTTGCCGTCTTCCTCCTGGAGAAGATGGAGGAAGCGATGCGAGAGCGCGGCATGAAGACCGCCTACACCATCGCCAGAGCGCTGTCCTACGGCATGAATATCACCTTCTCCAGGCTCGGATACAGCTACGGCGGCACCCTCACGAACAATACGGACATATGCGGCGAGCTGGAAAGCATGAACGTCTGGTATAAGCCGCTCCTGGCAATGGAGCGTTCAGTCTCCGGTCGGGAACGCGAAGAGACAGTCGCCCGCACCTGAGTACCCCGGAGGAATGGCCTGCCCCCGCGACTAACTCTCTCTGTGCAGAGACCCCAGGGGGAGTATTTATGATTACTCGAATCGCGGCCATTCTCACTCTCATGTTCCTGGCGATTGGGGCCTTGGCTTCGACCAGGACTGTGATCATGCCATTTGCTTCCAGGCCGCCGGTTTCATCAGCAGATTTCAAAGCGGGAGCATTGCTCTCCGACTTCACGAGCATCAAGGATTCGTCGGCGGTTCAGCCGACCGAAGCTCGTCTGCTCTACGATTCGAAGTTCCTGTACATCGGCGCTCGCTGCACCGAGCCGAATATGGCAGGGATCGTAGGGAACGTCAAGGAGCGAGACGGCAAGGTCTGGCTGGATGACTGCATAGAAATCCTCCTCGACACGGCGGACGCTCATCGGATCTGCTACCACATCATGGTCAATTCGCTCGGCACTGTTGCGGATGAGATCTGCGCTGACGCCGATCGCTCGAGCGAGGCCTGGAATGTCAACTGCCCGGTCAAGACCGGCAAGACCAAGGATGCGTGGACTCTCGAGATCGCCATTCCGTTTCAGGCTTTGGGAATCAAGCCCGTGCCGGGGCTGGTGTGGGGAGTGAACATCTGCCGAGCAAGACCTGGTGCAGACGAGTACAGCGCATGGTCACCGACTCCGGGAGGATTCGTCCAGCCGCTGAACTTCGGCCAAGTGGTCTTCGGCGACGAGAAGGGTCAGTGGGATGGGATTCGTCTCCTAACCTGGGGCAGACTTGGCGACGGCCAGGATGCCGTCCAATGCCTGATTCCCGGCCCGGGGAGCTTCGAGATTAGCTTGACCGGCCCCGGCATTGATACTCATGGAAAGATTGACGGTCCCGCCGGACAGACGGTTCCCGCCCGAATCGAATACTCGCTCCCGAAGGACCCGAAAGGGCCGTTTATCCTCACCATCTCGTCCGGCGGCAAAGAAGTCCTGAGGGCCACTCACCCGTCAATCGCCCTGCCTTCGTCCGCCAGAGTTTGGGACCTCAAAGACCCGTTGTTCAAGACGCTTCTGTCCAGCGACCCTCCCGGCCTTCAGAAGGACGGCGCGATCTATTGGTTTCACAGCGGCAATGCGGACGGGCTGCGTCCATTCGCGAAGGAATACGGCGTGCGGTACTCGCTCGAAGAGCAGTACAAGGAGCTTGCCGACCGCAAGTTCCTACCCATCTACAACCCATTCATGCTCGATGAGGAGTTCAGGCAGCAGATGGCGGACAAATACCATTTCAAAGTGCTCGTCGAGCCGGATTATCGGGGTTCAAGGGACAAGGGCGTTCCACAGATCGAGGGGCTGCCCTTCATCCTCGATCCCAGGAGCAAGGAGGCTTACTTCCAAACGCTGAGGGACAGCATCCAAAAGCACCGTAAGGCGATCTGGGGCATCTACACCTACGATGAAATGCACGACAAGGCGGTCGGGCAGGGGCCCGAGTTCTTCTCTCAGATGAAAGATACCTATCGACTTATGAACGAGATGGACGCCCGGGTGAAGAAGGAGTTCGGCTACGGCAAGTATGGCATCCCCACGTCGCCCGTCGACCCGAATCCTTACCGGTGGATCGCCTGGCGCAAGTTTGTAAACCATGAGCTGCTCGAGTGGCAGAAGGAAGTCTATGAGTACATCAAGGCCAATGCGCCCGAGATCAAAGTCATCTCGATGGACCCAGTTGCCGGCCATAACCCCTTCGAGCTGGACGCGATCAGCCCTTATGTTGACCTCTTCACTCATCAAACTTACCCGTCGCGCAATCCCAATCGTCAGGAGTTCGGATTCGTCACCAAGTGGGCGGTTGATCTGACCAGCAAGCCGGTCTGGCCTTGTACGCACGTCGAGAACTACGGCTATGCCACGACCGCCGAGGAAACCAGGGAGCTGATGAGCCAGGTCATGCGCAATGGCGGCAAGGGCTTTCATCTCTACATCCCCGACGTGAGAGGGCAGCGGGCCTCCAGCGGCGACACCTTCCTGACGAAATACGGCTCGCCCGAGCGATTCCGTGCAATCACAGAGATCGTGAACCTGGCGAGCACCATGAATGAGGTTGCCGTGCCCACCGACCCCGACTGTGCGATCCTCTATTCCGAGGACCATTATCAGTCCTTCAGCCCGGCCAACTACTACATCCACAACGAACCGGAGTACGCCTACACTTTCCTCGGGCCGGTCGCCCGGACGTGGTTCAAGTTCGTGAACGACAACATGGTAGCAAAGGGAGCGGACCTTTCCAGGTTCAAGGCCATATTCGTCCCGGCCGCGACGTACGAGCGGCGGGCCGTCGTCGAGAAGCTTATCAAGTATGTCGAGGGTGGGGGAAAGCTTGTCCTTGGCAGCGACGAGTGTTTCACGTCTGCGCCCGATGGGTCGAGCTTGGCCGACCTCAAGAAGAAGCTCGAGGGAAAGGCGAT
>DASRZD010000708.1:0-5970 GCA_035686805.1 Armatimonadota bacterium | reverse complement strand
ACTTATAAGCTTTTCATCGGCCCACAAGGAGGCGCGCTCACGGAGATCACCCCGACCGGCGGTGTGACTTTCATCGCTACTGCGAGCGGTTATACGATCACCCAAATCATCGGCATCAGCTTCTACAGTTCATTCATGGGTTTAGATGACCCCGGCGACCTATACATTGACAACATCAATATCTACTCAGATTCCGAGACGGCCGTTGCATCCCCCACCATCGCCCAAGCCAGGCTGCTTGAGCGAGGGACGAAGGTAAGCTTGCTGGACAAGATCGTCGTCGCAGGCACCACGGGCGGTGTCTTCTACATCGAGGACGATACCCCAGGCGCCGAGCGGGCGGCAGGCATTCGAGTTCGAGCCTCCACAACGACCGTTGCCGAAGGTGACAGAGTAGACGTCGTGGGACGAATCGCCCAGACCGCTGAGGGGGTCCTTTCGGAGCATGGCGGAGAGCGGGAGATTGCCGCGACTTCGGTGACTCGGCAAAGCACCGGCAACGATATTCCAAAACCATTGCACATGAAGTGCTCGGACATCGGGGGCGGATGGTATGGCCCGATGGAACTCATGTACACCGGTTACGAGCCCGCCATCAAAGGCATGTGGCCTGCGAATGCATGGGGCAATACCAGCGTCACGAGCTACATTCCCGCCGACAACAGAGGATACCCGCTGAACAATACCGGTATACTCATCACTGTTACCGGCAAGGTCGCCGAGCCGAACACATGCCAGCCCGGTATCTACGATTTCTACGTTGACGATGGCAGCCTGACGAATGACGGCTGGTTCGAAGCCGCTTCATATATGGACGAAGTCTTCCATCCCAGAGGGCTTCGGGTGCGCGTGACTGATCCGACCATTCTGACCGACATCGCTCCTCTATACTATGGCGACGAGGTCAGGGTAACCGGCATCGCGGGCGCCATTCCATGCGACTTGCTGGGAAGATCGAGCACTCGGAATGTTCGGGTGATTCGCCCTCGAAAGCCTGAGGATATCGAAGTCATCCAGCGGCAAGAGAGATATGTGAAGTTCGACTCCCAGGGCAACTGCATAGTTGGCGGGCACTACTTCTTCCCCATCGGTATCTTCACCTACTACTGGGATTCGCTCACGAGGCCCGTGATCCTGGACCAGGGATTCAACACGATCACTACCACTCTCCCGGATGGGATCACGCCTGCTCATCTTGGTCAGTTGCGGGATGACGGCATAATGGTCATCCCCTGTATGGCGAATCCTGGAACTTATGATTCGTGGTTGGCTGCAAAGGACAATCCTCAGATCCTTGCATGGTATCTGCGAGACGAACCTGAGGGAAGTGTGAGTCCTGCTCAGCAGCGGGCAGACTATGAGAGATTGCGGGCAGCCGATCCGAGCCGTCCCCTAGGAACGGCACATTTCCTATGGGATGCGTTATGGAACTATCGCTATAGTGAAGACTTCGTCGAATCGGACGTCTACCCTATCCGCCGAGCACCCATAACCAATGTGGCGGTGCATATGGACCGGATTCATCAGATTCACGGCGATGGGTATCCGATTTGGCCGTTCATTCAATGCTATGGTTACGAAAATCCTGGTCCTGAGAACGATGGCGCAGCGATCCCCACAAGGGCCGAGGAGCGGTGCATGGTCTACCTCGCGCTGGCGCACCGGGCAAAGGCGATCAACTGGTTCTCGTACTACCCATCGTTGCCCGATACCTGGGCGGAGGTCAAGCAGCTTTGCACCGAGCTAAGGCAGCTTGCGCCGTTCTACTGTATGCCCAGCAGTGAGCCCGCCCTTGGAAACTCGAACGGCAATATCCATACTCGCCTCATTGAGATCGGCGGCTCCGGGGTCATAATCGCCGTCAACGCTGATGGAGGAGCGCAGGCCGCCAACTTCACCATCCCCGGCACTGCTCCATCCTCCCTCACGCTGCCATTCGAGGGAGGGGCGACGGTCCCCGTCACCGGCGGCGCATTCTCGGCCTCATTTGACGGGTTGGGTGTCCACATCTATCAGTGGGGACCGACCCCTGTGATTCCGTGAAGGGAAATCCTCGCTTTGGGCCTAATACTGACTTAACTTCCATGTGGTATTTCAAGGTTAGCTGGTTGCTTTCGGCGCTCATAATGCTTTCGACTATGGCTCATGCGGAGACCCCAATCCCGGAGAACCTTCTGCCGCCTGCCACAGATGGCATCTGGATTCGGCCGGCGGCAGGCGATTGCATACCCATCTATGGCTTCAAGGATGGCATTCGCCTGGGCATCCAGCCGGCCCGCAGGCCGCGCGGCATAGTCAGGATTTATGCTCCCTACGTGCTGCCGGAACAGCAATACCCCGCGGTGAACTTCATGGCCATCGAGCCGATAGTCAATGGCTGGCGAAGTCTCTCGGAGATTGAGCACAGCGCCCTCGATGACACTCGCGGCAAGAGAATATGGTTCACGGACCTTCGCCATCCCGATCCCCCGCCGCTGCCTGCCTGGAATTCATCGAGGGGCAGGCTCGGCACGTTGATGGTCGGGGGTAAGAAGGTCGAGACCCTCACTGTATATCTTAACGTTGAAAAGTTGGACAATGGCGCTCAGCCTATCGTCCAGGTCATGTTCCGCTCCGACCGGCCGAATGAGGTGGGGTTCAAGGTCTATGCGGCGAAGGACAGCGCGCCGATGGAATCCTGCGTCATCACCGCCACCATGGGCAACTACTCCCGCACTCGGCTCTTGTGGCTGAAGGATGAGGTCATGGACAGTCGGAAGCTCTGGCCGGACTACAAGGGCAATGAGTTCGTGGGGACTGATGAGATTCCGGCAAGCCGGATGCTTAGGAGCAAGGATGGCACGCTGACCGTTGCCATCAGTCCGAGTGAGTCCGACTTGTCCGACGTGTCCATGCCGCCCAGCGGGTGGCCTTTCCATGGAAAGGTCTCGACCCAATACTGGCGGAAGTACCCGGGCACAGCGCAGAAAGACTTGAGGGTGAAAGTCAACGGCCGCGCGTCCTATTACGGCGGCCATGCGCCCATCCCCGGCGGAGTCGCCTTCGAAAACTTCGAACTGATCGAGGGCTTCAAGGCAGGGGTTGAGAGTTGGTTCGGGATAAGCCTCAAGACGCCTGAGGAGATGGGCTGGCCCAAGTGACGGGCGATGGTTGATGGCTAATGGTCAATGGTCGATGGCAGAGATTGATGTGGTATAATCATCGTGAGGTATTAGCATGACCGTCAGGTTTCGAGCGTTGTGGGATGGGAAGGTATTCATTCCTGAGGAGCCGGTGGATCTGCCAATCAACGTGCCCCTGGTGCTTATCATAACGCCTATCAAATCAGGGCCCGCAGACGAGGATAGCGAGGAAGCGCAAAACAACTCAGATCGCTGACTTCCGGGGCACTCCGAAGTCCACGCTGGGCGTACGCATCCCTGGTGACACTGCGCATTCAGGTGATGGCGAACTTCTCTCGTAGGATCGACAATCTGGCTCAGGCGATGCTTACCGCACCTAAGACGAGATAGAGGCAGCGAGGCGACCGCAACTACCCAAACGCATCCTCAACGTGACGAACCACCTCTGAGAGATCATAGCCCTCGTAGACGTAGATCAACTGGCACCCATGTTTCTCACACAACCGCTTCTTCTTACTGTCGCGTTTCTTCCCTTCTATGTACCCCTCTATGCCGCCAAAGTGATCTACCGGTTCATTATGTTGAACGCCTTGGTATTCGCAGGCGATGTTTCTCTTTGAGAAGTACACGTCGAGATGCTGCCCTGGAAGCCACGCAGGCCTCCCATGCTGTACAATCTCCTCGTTTGGAAATGCCTCGCATACCCTTCGGAACAACTCGGTTTCTGCCAACCACCCCTCGCCAATACGAGGTAACCCAAGTTTCTCCCGAAGAGCATTCTCGCATTCTCTAAGGAAGGCTCCTACCGCTTCCTCCACCACGTAGGAGACGTAAGGGCCCGCTATAGCACGGGGCGGTGTGGTATTAGGGTGCATCTCTGGATAGGACTCTCCCTGCCGCATGGAATGAAAGCGTTCTGGATTCTCGCGAAGGCCGTAGATAAGATTCGGACAATCCGGCAAGCGCCGGCCCGATTCACATTTCGCCGATTGGCACACATGCTCTATATAGTTGCAGCCGTGCTCCTCCTCGAAGACTGACAGAGAGTGTGTCGCAACCTCGACGATTTCTGCGATATGCTCTTCACCAAATCGAGTCAGCCCCTGTACCTCAGCTAAGGGTATTCGCACTATATCCAGGCCGTCAATGGACTTGCAGGTACACTTAGGGCGCAGATAGGCTAGATCCTCAGGCTGCAGTGGCAGGCTTCTGCCAGCCTCCCAGGCCCCGTCGTAATCCCCAATGACGAGGAACGCCTGGCGTACGAGATTGAGTAGATAGATTCGATGTCGCTGTCGGCTGGGGCAGCCGCCCCGTGCCTTGGCCAAAGCCTGTAGCCTTCTGCTTAACCACGTACCGACGCCTTCGTCTGCCTCAGAACAGCCGCCGAATGCTTTGGCTAGAGCCTGCAACTGCTCCCGAAAGGTACCAACATCGCCTGTTCGCTCGAACTCCTCCACTTTGCTATGGATCAGCATCTCCACATACGCACAGTTGCCGCCAATATCGGGAACTCTTCCTTGTTCCAGTTCCTTCAGCCACCAGCGGTAGAATGAGAGCTGTTCTGGTGTAGCGTCCCTGATGTCGTGACCGAAATGGTTCCACATCGGCACATTTTGCGAGGCGACGGCTTCCTGGCGATCATGCAGGGTAGCCATGTCGGGCTCCTTTCTTAGCGCAGGCAGTCCAAGTCGGCATCGAGCAACGGCAGATAATCCTTTATCGGCAGTCCAGTCAATGTATCGGCTAACAATCGATCCTTCCCGATCAACAGTGACACTACCTTGCCAGTGCAATCAACTATCGGTGATCCGCTTGCACCCTTGTAATAATCATCACCTTTGTGAGTGTCGGCCAGCGCAAAACGATATAGTGTGCCATCATCTGTTCTGCCTTGATAGCTCATGCCAAACTCGCCGGCAGCCTGCCGATCAAGCCGATGCTTGGAAGGCGCTATCTGGGCATAGGACATCGTCTTCTTGGAGTGCCAGGATGCATACGAATACTCCTTATCCCCTAATGCAGGTTCCTCATCCAGCGGGCCGCGGTACACCGTAAACTCAATAGGCCGTCCCCTCAGTCGGTCACTAATCTTTACGGCTTCCTGCCTCAGCCTGTCTGTGTGAAATCGAGCAAAAGCAAACTCCAGATTCGCTTCGTCCCAAGTGGTTAGATCAACCGTCTTAAACCAGAGGACATCATTCAAAGGAATGAGCAGCGTTTCATTGGTGTCTAGGAACGATACATCGGTTTCCAAACACCAGTTCCCCTTCTGTAGGGCATGGCCAGCAGAGAACAGGAACGCTGAGCTTGCTCGTTCTGCTATGAAGCCGCTAGCAAGACCGATAATCCTATAGTAGGTGTCTAAGCGAATAAGCCGACAGGTAAGACGCAACAACAGCGTACGTAGCTCTATCATGTTCCTGCTTTCCAATTCGGCGCTCGTGGGCATTACAGCATACTGCTTACATGCGATCTCCATTATACCAGCCGAACGGTAGGTGTCAAGTCTCGGCGGTGAGATCAGGCAGGAAGCTCAGCACTATTACGGGAAATAGGCATGGTAATGAGTAACGAGTAATGCGTAACCGGGTACTGCCTCCGGATTACGCATTATGCATTTACGGATCATGGAGGAATCGCATGGCCGTTAAGCTGAGCACGGTTGATATCATCATCATCATCGCTTACCTTGCTGTCGTGATCACGCTGGGGATGTGGATGAAGCGGCGGGCGGCGAAGAATATCGGCAGCTACTTCCTGGGCGAGCGACAGCTTCCCTGGTGGGCGCTGGCGATGTCCGGCAGCTCGTCGTACTTCGACATCACCGGCACGATGTGGATCGTCA
>DASRZD010000707.1:0-3040 GCA_035686805.1 Armatimonadota bacterium | reverse complement strand
GACGCCCTCCGATTCGCGCTCATCCAGCAGGCGGGCAAGGGCCAGGATATCCGGTTCTCGGTCGCACGAGTCGAGGCCATCCGCAACTTCTCCAACAAGATCTGGAACATCGCCCGGTTCGTCCTATTGAGCCTGGATGGCCATCCGACATCCGGCATCCGGCATCTGAGATCCGAAGATCGCTGGATACTCAGTCGCCTGCAGAAGACCATAGACACCGTGAACAAGGGCCTCGGTGAGTATGACATGGATGATGCCGCCCGCGCCCTCTACGACTTCCTATGGAATGAGTATGCGGACTGGTACATCGAGATGGCGAAGCCCCGCCTTCAGGGGGAGGATCGTCCGGTGGTGCAGTACGTCCTCTGGCACGTGCTGGAGACCTCCATGCGCCTGCTTCACCCGGTCATGCCGTTCCTTACCGAGCAGATTTGGCAGTCCATCCCTCACGAGGGCGAGAGCATCATGATTGCGCCATTCCCGACTGCCGACCCTGCCCTCATTGATGAGGATGCCGAGAAGCGCATGGATGCCGTCATGGAGGTCATTCGGGCAATCCGCAACCTTCGGGGGGAGATGGATGTCCCACCCGGCAAGAAGGTGGAGGCTGCTATCGTCCCGTCTTCGCCCGATATCAAGTCTGCGCTCGATGCCGGCCAGGAGAGCATCAAGTCACTGGCAAAGTTGAGCAAGCTCGACATCGCGACCGAGCCGCCGTCAACCGAGCATGCGAAATTCGTCTCGGCGCACCTGCCGATGGCCGACGTCTACATCCCGCTCGCGGGCCTGGTGGATGTGGACAAAGAAACCACCCGTCTCACGAACGAGCTTGCCGAGGTCGAGCGGGAACTCGAGCGGACTTCATCCAAGCTCTCGAACGAGCAGTTCCTCTCCAAAGCGCCTGCCCATATCATCGAGAAGGAACAGCGCATCGCCCAGGAGCTCACCGACAAGCGCGCGAAATTGCAGGAACGGCTCGCAACTCTGACTGCAAGATAGTATGGGAGTACGGGCGCGCTCCGTCAACTTGCACCAATCGTGCTGGCGTCATTTCTGGTGAGACGGTTTCGGCTGGGGAAGAATGGGAGGCATTGTAGGCTAACTAGCGGAGGATAGCCCGGATGATAGCCAGGTAGAGCCTCGATACGTTAGTGCTCTGCGGTGCCTTGTATTCTGCGCACTGATTTGAGGAAATAGTCAATGTCAGAACATAGCGACTGGGAAAGTACCGAGATTGCCACTATTCCCACTGTCCAGAACAAGCAGACCGGGATGCCCCACACAGGACATAGACGAAACATGCTGCTCTTTGCAAACGCAGTAATCAACGCGTAACCAGGGAAGATGTTGACTACCAGTATTGCCACGAAACGCAGGATTCCAAAGTAGAACACAAGGATTCTGGATCGTTGGGCAACGCTATCCCGTGTGAGAAACTGCTGCTTGCCCTGGAGGATTTGCACTAGGGGAGCCATTCGGTTAATGCTGGGAGACACGACTGCGTCGAACACATCCTGGATATGAATGTCGAAAGGATACAGATACTTGTCCTTAGTGTTGTCAATCAGCCGCTGGGCTAGCTCTCTAGTTCTGATCCCTTGGCTACTTGCTGAGCTGTAGCCTATGGCAAGCAGAGATATTAGCATGAAAGCGAACGGATAAAACTCCTGGGTAGTTGCCACCTTTGACAGAAAGGGTAAAGTGATAGACCCACCATCGGGGATCGGCATTACAGTAAGTCCTGAAACCAATGCAAGCGCAAGCCAGTAACGGGCCGCGATCCTGGTATGTATCGAAAGGCCGTCTGCGAGTTGCTTGAGTAGCTCAGGAAAAACGTCAGGGGATTCTTCGGCTACCATGTTCTCTCCGGCTATGGCATGCGAGCACGGTTTCTAAGGCGCGAAATTCGGGAGATTGCGGGTGTCTGATCCGCAATCCGCATTGCCCTTTACGTCCAAGCTTCTTCCCGCTATAGTCAGCGAAGCCGCTTCAGTCTACGGCTGACCTTGGATGCCTTGATCCGAAAGACCGCCCCGTGATTGCCCAGCCATTCCTTTTGGCTCTTACTAAGGCCTCTGCACTTGCTGAACACTGCGCCATCTACCTTCGGGCCTGAACTTGTGGTTGCCTTTGTAGCGCAAGCGTCTATCTCCTGCAAAAATGATCGGATGTCGGCCGCAATGCTACCCATGGACTCCTGATGGAATCGGAGTTCCTGGCGGAGACTGGTTGTCGCCTTCTTAAGGCGGCGACTTTCCCGCTCCATCTCCCTTTTTTCTTCATCTTCGGCGTGGCTGTCGTCGAGCCTGCGCTCGATCTCTGACAGTTCAGAGTTGAGCACGGCGGCTAACGCGGCACAGACCGCCTCCGAGAATTCGAAGCCCTTCACCAACTCCGACTGGAAACCCTTCAGCGCGACTGTGAGCCAGTAGACGCTGCGCTGTGGCGTCCAAGCTGTTGCCCTGGCTAGACTGCCTCTCACCGCGGAGGCAGACAGCTCAAGAAGCAGGCGCGTTTTCGGATCGGTTGGGTATAGTTGCCAGCGTCTGCGTTTCCACGGTCGCTGCGCATAACTTGCCTCTTTCATGAGCGCAATCTTCTCCCGATTTACACGTATCATCCGCGGGCCCTCACCGATATACGCCATCAAAGCCCTGAACGCTGAGTCCGCGGACAGGGCTACCAGCCTGTCTACTGCCAGGGCAGTGATTCTCTTTTCCTCATACTCTACTATGTCCGTTGGAGCGACGATGGCGCCTTCTAGGTTCGCACCGGTGAAGTCGGCGCGTCTTAGGTCCGCGTCGGAGAAATCTGACCGTGACAGGTCAGATTTCTCCAGGTGCGCTTCGCACAAAGCCGACTCGCGGAAGGAGCAGTTCCTTAGGACACTTTCTGTCATTACGGCCCCGGACAGATCAGAGTTATCGAGGCACAGATCAGTGCCCTGTGCCCGTGCAAGCACGGCGCCACGAAGCATCGCGCCAGGAAGTCGAGCTCTCGGGTGGAACTCCAGACCGGGAAGGTTAGTGCCAGAGAGATC
>DASRZD010000706.1:0-3357 GCA_035686805.1 Armatimonadota bacterium | reverse complement strand
GGTCGCCGTGTCCGCCGTCCACAACCTTTCGATAAAGGCGCCCATAGGCTCACCATATACCAGTGAGGTCAGGATGGCTATCCGACGGCTATCCTTCCTGAAAGCAAAGGAGACTGTTAGCTGCTCGTTAGCCAGGTTTTCGAGCAAGGTAATCGGCAACTTGCGAACCCTTCTGCCCTGTGGATTGGTGAGATAGACATTCGAGCCATCGAAGAAAGCCACAGTAGTGCGATCCGGAGAGATGACCGCAGACTGAATCTCTTGCGGCCACTTCTTTCGAAGAGGGTGATCTGCCGGCAGTGCGATCAATCCACTCCGCGCTTCTTCTTCAATCTTCTCGGGCAACTCCCCGGTGACTGGCGGGTTACGGACGGGCAACTGAGGGATCTCCGTGGTTTCGGAGTCCGGGATTACGGCTGGTTCGGGTGCTGGCTTTAAGGAGGCCCTGCTTGCGTGTTTGCAGCCGCCTGCCATCCATGATAGGAACACTACCAGTGCCAGGACGAATACGGCAATCGCTGCTGCCCTTTTCACCGGAAAACTCCCTTGGTCAGCGACTTCTTCTCCAGGCCAGGCCGACGACTCCTGCCACACCGATGGCGAGTGCTAGGATGCCCGACGGCTCGGGGACGGCGGTCAACAGGAAGCCACGATATTGGTTGTTCACCTTGCCAATGCCCACTATCTGGCCCAGGTTGTTGACGGCGGTGGCCTCTACGAGCACCCAGCCAGAGTTCAGGGCTACCAGGCCATTCAGGTCACTCATGACGCCATCCCGCCAGATAAAGGCGCTATAATTCGGCGTGTGGCTGCCGCCATAACATACGCCGACTACCTGACCAAGGTTGTTTACCCCATTAGCGATGCTGTATTCATTGAATGAGCCCAAATCCTCCATAGCGGCATTCCGCCACAGGAACGCGTGAGAAGATGACTCAGTATCACTCCGACCCACTACCCATCCGAGGTCATTGATATCGTTCGCCTCGCTCCACAATGGGGCAATGACTCCCAGGTCATGGAATGCCCCGTCGTACATGAATGCATGCTGAACTGAGTACTGGGTAACCGCCCAACCGGCTGTGTCGCCGTGTTCGTTGATAGCCACCGGGTAGCAACTTGTCCAACCATCGTTCGGGTCGGTATTCGTCATAGAGCCGTTCTGGTAGATGAAGCCGTGACTACCACCGTCGGCCGTGCCCGAATCACCCGTGATCTGGCCGGCGTTATTGATGTCCCATGGGTTGCACATTTCACCCCCGAGGGTGGGAAGAACGGTGACTGTGCCGTTTTGCCATATTATTCCCTGCTCATCGGGATTGGAGCACGTGCCTACGGCCTGGCCCGAGTCATTGATACCCACAAGGCCCGTATAATCGCCGATCCGCACGTCGGTCGTTGCGCCGTTATGCCAAACAAAACCCCACATATCCTCCGAGCCCTGGTGCCAGCGACCGGCGATGTAGCCGGCATCACTGATGGCCACTGGGATCATCGCCGTCATCCCCGAAAATGAGCCAAGGTCGGTGATGGTATAGTTCACGGCGCTTGCCTGGATCGCGAGCGCGAGGAAAAACATGACGACGGCGGCTGTTCTCATTCGAATGCCTCCTTAACTATCCACCATCCCATTCGGCGGCGGGTTGTTGCATTCCTTCAATGCCAGGGCAGGAGTTCATGACAGATCGGTTGATCGGAAAAAGAGAAAAAAGAGGTAGGATTTCCGAAAGCCTTTCCGGTATTCTACCGTGGAATCCCTTTGATCTGTGCAATCTGTGTTCCAGGAGATGGTATGAAGAAGAAACCGAATCTGATATTGTTCGGCATTGACAGCCTGAGGAAGGATCACATGAGCCTCTATGGCTATCCCAGGCTCACGACCCCGCATATGGATAAGTTTGCGGCAGGCGGCTGCGCGTTCGAGAATGCCTTCAGCCCCTCGATTCCCACGACGCCCGGGTATTCATCCATGTTCACCGGTATGGACCTCTTCGGCACGGATGTCGTCGCCCTTCGCCATCAAGGCCCTCTCAGGAGCGGCGTGAAGACGCTGGCCGAGATCCTGGGCAGGCGGGGGTATAACACCACATGCGTCGGGTTCAAGAATGCCGCATCAAGGGGCTTCCAGAACTACCTCGACTTCGCCGGCTGGGGCGATTGGGCGTCGGGTCGGAGTCATAAGGCCGAGCTTCTGAACGACGTCGCCATCCCCGAATTGAAGCGCCTCGCGGGGGAGGATAAGCCGTTCTTCCTGTTCCTCAGGCACATGGAGCCCCACGCGCCGTATCTCCCGCCGCTGCCGTTCGAGCGGATGTTCTACAGCGGCGACGAGTGCGATCCGAATAACCATTCGCTCGACCCGATCTGGGAGTTCAAGCCGTTCTGCGACTTCTTCGCGAGCTGGTTTCCGCCCGGATGCACGGACAAGGACTACGTAATCGCCCAGTATGACGGCGCGGTGGCCTATATGGACGCTTGCATCGCCAATATCTTCGCAGCCATGGAATCGCTCGGCCTGATGGAGAATACCATGGTCGTCATTGATTCGGATCACGGCGAGACTCACTATGACCACGAGTGCTGGTTCGACCATCATGGGCTTTATGACTGCACCATCCGCATCCCGCTGATCTTCTCGCTGCCGGGAAGGATTCCGGCGGGCAAATGCCTTAGCGATTTCGTGCAGATGAAGGACCTCACCCCCACGATATTGGATGCGATGGGCATCAAGACGAGCATCCAGTTCGACGGCCGAAGTCTCCTGCCGCTCATGGAGGGCAAGCCGCACGAGGCCGAGCCGGAGTTCTATATCACCGAGGCCACCTGGATGCGCAAGCATGGATGGCGCACGCCCGAGTGGAAGCTGATTCACGCCCTGGAGCCTGACTTCCATTTCAAGCCGGAGATCGAGCTGTACAACATGATCAAGGATCCCGAGGAGAATCACAACGTCGCTGAGGAAGAGCCGGAGGTCGTGAAGATGCTCGAAGCTCGGATGCAGGCCCACATTGCGAGGCGTGAGCAGGAGACCGGTCGGACGAACCCGATCTTCACAAATCTCAATTGGCATGGGCACGGCGAGCCCTTTAAGACCTCCCAGGAGGCGTATGATACCATGCACATCGGCTCGCCCAAGGCGGCGGAAGCGCTCCAGAGGAGAGAGATCAAGACCCAGAGAGCGGCGGAGAAGCTGTAAAACATGGAGTAATGGAGTACTGGAGTATGGGAGTATTGGGATCCGGATCGCATCACTCCAGCACTCCACCACTCCAATACTCCACAAGGGATCATCATGTTACGAATCTGTGTCATCGGCCTCGGGCCGATTGGAAATCTTCATGCCGACATCTACAAGGC
>DASRZD010000705.1:0-7172 GCA_035686805.1 Armatimonadota bacterium | reverse complement strand
TGAAGCATGATGGTGGAGGATATGAACAGGAGGTATCCGATGAGTACGGTGGCAATTGTCTGGATCTGCCTCACGCCGACCTCCTGCGGAGCCGCAAGTCGCAGGCCGCCCAGCACGATCGCTGCTATGAAGGGAACTGCCATCAGCGCAGTTCCGGAGGTCCTCATAGTGGTGTTCAGGCTCTTCCACAGGAGAGCAATTGCGCCTCGGCCAAACGGCGGGATAGCTATCCCGGCTTTGGTCTTTTGCGGTCGGAACTTCTGCATCTCGGTCCTGAGTCTTCCGAATCCTCCCCGCCGAACCGCCGATCGGATGGCCGCTGCCCGAGCGCTGACCATCAGCGAGGGCTCGAACGGGTTTTCTTTCCTGGATAGAACCAGCACGAGCGATCCGATTGCAAGCAGCCACATTGCGGCAAACTCACCGCCCAATCCGGGTTTCCATCCGGTAAGTGGGCTGAGGATGAGGTCGGCTGTCCACTTCGCAGGGAGCAGGGAAGTCGTGACCAGCGGATGTTTGAAGGTTGCGACGGCACTCTGGATGAAGCTGCCGGTCAGCACGTAGCCGAGAAGCCATCGCCCGGCAACGAAAATCAGCAGCCCGTATGCCAACCACCGAACTGCGTATGAGAGCCACCACTTCTTCGCTTCCCGGAAAGTCGCGACCAGGTTGATAGTCGTGCACGTGTTGATCAAGAAGATGCTAAATAGGATCACGGCCAGGCATGAGACGGACACTCCAACAGAGCTTGGCGCAAACATTGATAGCTGGTAGCCGAAGATGAAGGCGAAGAACAGAACGTATAGTCCCAGCTTGGCATACAGCCCCAACAACCTCAGCCCCAGAATCGTCCGCCTGCTGATGGGAGTGGGAAACAAGAAGTCAATGTCCGCAAGGGGAAAGGTTACCATGCCTTCGGAGAACGATCTGTGGACTTTGTAGATCATCACGATGGAAAGCAATGTGAACAGGGCAATCGGGATCTGAGGCGGTATGGTGAGTGACAACCCTGAGATCGGATGCCGAGGCCCCATGAGGCGAAGCATCATCTGCGGGCCGATAAACATCAGCATCCACAGAACCACCAATATGGCAGGGACCAAGCGCTTCGGCGATCTGAGGGTTATCCTCGCATAGTTCGCAATCTGGCGAAGCTCAAGATACAGGAGTGTGCTCATGCTCGTCGGCTTCCTCGGTAAGTTTAAGGAAAATGTCTTCCAGCGTGGCGTCGGATTCCACGTGCGCCCGCTCGTGCAGATCGGCCATTGATCCCTCGGCGACCTTTCGCCCATGATCCATGATGAGTATCCGGTCGCAAAGTCTCTCCGCGGTGTCCAGCATATGGGTGCTCACGAGGAGCGAGCAGCCGGACGACTTCGCCGAGAGCATGAGGTCCTTCAACTCTCTCGCGCCCTTCGGGTCTATGCCGATGAGCGGCTCGTCGAAGAGGAGCACCTGGGCGTCGTGGATGAATGCGCACGCGACGGCCAGCTTCTGCTTCATGCCCTTGGAGAGACTCAGCACCAGGTCATTCCTCTTGTCCTGAAGATCGAACTTCTCCAGCAGTGTGGATGCCCGCTCGTCGAATTTGTCCATGGTGTTGTAGGCCATCGCAATGAATTGCAAGTGCTCGTAGACGGTGAGCATCTCAAAAGGATTCGGCGTCTCGGGAACGAAGGCGAGGCTCCGCTTGGCGGCCTGCTCGTTCTTCGAGAGGTCATGGCCATTGATGGCGATCCTCCCCGAGGTCGGCGACACGATTCCCGCCACACTTCGGAGGATGGTCGTTTTCCCCGCGCCGTTCGGCCCGAGCAGGCCCAGAATCTCCCCATCCTCCACGGTGAATGAGATGCCGTCAACCGCCAGGGTGGTCCGGTAGTATTTCGTCAGTCCCTCGATTTCGAGCATTCAGAGTATCCTTTCTTCCGGCTTGTGGCGAAGGAGATCGTCGTAGTACAGGTACTCCTGCGCCCAGCCTGCATATCGCCCGAACTTCCGCTGGAAGAAGTCCGTGATCTGCCGATAGACCGCCTGCGTGAGGGTCTTCTGCATGAACTCCGGCAGGTAGTTCCTCACGGCGATGTGCCTGATATGCGTGTCCACCGGCACTGCCTGGTCCTTGTCCAGGGAGAACAGGAGCACGCAGTCGGCGATCTTCATCCCGACGCACCGGAGATCGGTCAACTCCCGACGGGCTTCTTCGTAATCCGCCTGCCGCAGAGATTCCAGCCAGCCCTCAGGGCGCTCGATCAGTTGCCTGGCCACGCAGCTCAGGTTGGCCGCCCGGAAGCCGAGTCCGCACGTCTTCGCCAACTCGTCCGGGTCTGCCTTCGCGAGGGCCTCGGCGGTCGGGAAGGAGTAATGATCCGTGCCCGCGATGCGCTCCCCATATCGTATAGACAATTGTTCCACCGAATTGGTTATGCGGGGAATGTTATTCGCGGTCGTGCAAACATACGAGAGCAGGCTTTCCTCGGGATCTTGCCTCAGAACTCTCAGCCCCTTGAAGCGATCTATGGCCCGGGCGATGATTTCGTCGGCCTGTCGGAACTCCCGGTAGAGGTCCTCCAGCCGGACGTCCAGGCGGAAGTAGTCCTCCAGGAAGCCGGCATCCCCCTTCGGGACGACCTCATAGTTGAGATTGTTCCCCTCGCGCCATAGGGTGACCACCCGCCGGCCCACGACCCCCGTCCATCTGCCCTGCTCGTCTTCCTTCCATCGGAACGCCTGCCCGGGGGTGAGGGTGTGAGTGAGATTCAGCTCATCGGGACTGATGTGCAGCAGCATTACGACATTGTACTGTAGGTGGAGGGAGTTTCACAAGAGAGGGAAGAGGGGCCGCCGGAGAGAAGGCGGCCCCCTTTGATTGGCTTACGGCGCTAACGATGTCGCAACCCCCGGGAGGGCGTTGCCTGCTGAATCACACAGCCTGAAGCTGAATCCCCAACCCTGGTCGGCCTGGGTGACCTTCACCAGCACCCTGTTCCAACCAGCAGCCAGGTTCACAGTGGTATGATCCACGTCGAGTTTCATCGAGCGATAGATGTCATTGTTCCAGATCAGCGATCCGTTCAACCAGACCTTGATGCCGTCGTCACTGCCCATCCACAGGTTCGCGCTTTGAGCGACCGACGAATAGACGTAGACGAACGCATAGCCTGCACATCCCTTGGGCGAGTTGAAGGGAGTCTTGAGATCAATATACTCCCTGTTCGAGTCCAGTCTGAACCAGGTGTTGCCGCCGGAGACAGTGCCTTCCCTCGGGGTGACCGCGCCTTCGTTGCCCAGATAATCCGTGGACATGCGGACGGACCGGCTGTTCTTATAGATGCCATTCACGAGCCAGCTCATGATATACGGACTGCTGGGCGATGTGAGAGCCGAGGTCTGGAAGTCATACGTCCCCTGCCAGGCACTATTCCCACTGCTATCCGCACTTCCGATCCTGATGTAGTAGGTCGTCGAGGAGACCAGGTCAGGCAGAGTCGCAGTGTGATGAGTAGTGAGCGAGTCATCCGAGTAATCGGTACCCAGTGATGAGGTGCTGCCATAGTCGGCCAGCGTGGTGGCGGCCTCATTGGTATCCCACTCGACGACGGCCGAGGTGCTGGACGGCGTGATCTTGATATTGGAGATCACCGGGGCAGTCGTATCGGCGCCTCCCGGGGTCGTGAGCGCATAGGCCACCCCCGGCAGCGCGTTGCCCGCCGAGTCACAGAACTTGAGTGAGAATCCCCAGCTTCCGGTATTCTGAGACACCTTCACGAGCAGCCTGCTCCATCCCGACGGCAGAGTGACCGTGGTCTTGTCCTTATCCACAGTGAAGGAACGCGAAGCATCGTTCGTCCACACGACCGATCCGTTCAGCCAGACCTTGATGCCGTCGTTGCTGCCCATCCACATATTGGCAGTCTGAATGCTGGGCGAATAGACGTAGGCGAAGGCATACCCGGCGCAGTAATTGACGGCGCCGACGTATTTGCGGAAATCCACGAATTCGCTATTCGCAGTCAGCTTGAACCAGGTTTTCCCTGCGGAAACACTGCCTTCCTTGGGGTTGACGCCGGCTTCGCCGCCGAGGTAGTCGGCCGAGAGCCTGGTGGATTGGTTGGAGTTCAAGTAATAGCCATTGATGAGCCAGGTTTTATTGTACGCACCGCCCGAGATAGGAGGCGGCGCCGCAGTGGTTTGGAAGGTTCCCTCCGCGAAATTCATCATCCCTTGAGCAGAGGTGCTGGTCACCGCAAAGGAGTACGCAGTCACAGGGGTAAGCCCTGTCACCGTAATGCTGTGATGGGTGACAAGCGTCCAGTCGGCCCTCGTATAATAGACGTTGTAGATATTCCAGCAATCCACCAGGGAATCCGAAGGCATATCAGTATCCCATTCTACGAGAGCCGAGTTGCTGGAAGGAGTCACCCTGACGTTCGAAATCGTGGGCGGATCATCATTCGGCAAAGTGATCGGTGCGATGTCATACTCCATGCCGGGCACGGCATTTCCCTGGGCATCGCAGAACTTAACCGAGAATCCCCAAGCCGCTGTTGCCTGAGACACCTTCACCAAGAGTCTGCTCCAGCCGCCAGGGAGACGCACGGTGGTTTTGTCGCCATCCATGACGTAGGCTCGGAAAGCGTCATTCGTCCAGACGACTGAGCCATCCAGCCAGACCTTGATGCCGTCATCGCTTCCTACCCACATATTCACGGTCTGCGGGCTGGGCGAATAGACGTAGGTGAATAGATAAGCGGCGCCGAAAGTCGCGCTGTTGTAATACTTGAAGAGATCAACGTAGTTTGTGGCCGAATCCATGCGTACCCACGGCTTGCCGCCAGACATGCCGCCCTCGGTGGGATTGACCCCGGCTTCGCCGCCGAGATAGTCTCGGGACAGGATTGTAGTCCTATCGGTATTCGGGTGATAGCCGTTCACAAGCCACGAGGTAATGTAGGTTGAGGAAATCTTCTCCTGTATAGTCAAGGTAGATGCTGCGGACTTGGTGGCGTCGAATCGGGATTTGGCAGTGACAGTCGTGATGTCGGTGACTGCCGAGCCGGGCAGCGTCGCCGATGCAATACAATTGAACGTACCGCCTATCGGCAATAAACCCGTAGAAGTGACAACGGTAGTCTCAGTGGGCTGGTGAACTCCGTCGCCGTTCTCATCCTTGTAAACGGTTACAGTGGAGCCCTGCTGGGTACTTGCGGTCAGGTCGAACGTATCCGGTCCGTTGCCGGTGTTCTTTGCGGCCAACGGGAAATCCACCGTACTTCCGGCAGAACCCTGTTTCGTATTCACAGTCGGGGTCAGGCTGATTCCTGCAACCTGCATAACCGTCGTAGTCACCACGTTGGAGGTGCCGGTTGGCATGGCGCTTCCACTGGTGGAGTAGTACTGGGCGGTTCCTGTGGCCTGAATCCGAGTGCCTGCCGGTGTCGCCGCCATGGCTGCGACAGCCGACACTAGGAGCAAGTAGACCACGAGAAGTCCAATTCGCTGCTGATTCATCATCACGTGAGCAGTCGGTCCGCTTTGCGGACTCTTTTCTGCTGCATCCCCCTTTCGTACATTGCTGTTCTTCTTGCCTGCTGGTGACTATCTCTGCCGGCAGATCAGCGGTAGTCCCCTGACACGCTAGCTATTATACAGGAAAGCTCAGCGGTTTGCAATACCAATATTATTATGGTCGTTTCTTGATTGGCTGATAATCAAGTGTAGGCAAAGTGGCATGCTACCCAACCAAGCGAGCAGAGAGAGCACGTTACGAAACCTGGGGTGGAGTGCAGGCGGCGGATTAGAAAACTACCGAGGAAATGCCATCCTTTGCGCAAAAACTACCTCAAAGCTTGTACTGCCGAACTCTGACTTCCTGCGGGCCGATCTCCAAGACCCAATAATCGCCCTCGCAGGTATAGCCAACGTTTATGACGACTCTCCCACTGCTGAGGTTCCGCTCTTGCGCAAAATGGAGATGACCGCAGAGATGGACCCTAGGCGCTATGACGTGAAATGCATTGAGAAAACATCGCTGGCCGCCTCGCCTGCCGCCGGGAAGGCCATCCGCGAGACCGATGGGGCATCCGTGGGTAAGCAAGACATCCACGGCCCTGCCAGCGATCAGGGCCACCTGATGGGCGACATCCTCGTCGGTGACGTAGTAGGACTTTCGGTGGGACTTGGCCCATATGCCGCTTATTCCGCCGAACCGCAGGCCGCCTATCTCCCGAATCTCCCCCGGGGACAAAAGCACCGGACTGCCGTCCGTGTTCCTGGCAGCCGAGAGGACTTCAAGATCGTCATGATTGCCATAGACCGTGAGGACGCGCGCCTTTGCAATGATGCTTTGCAGGTCGGCCGGATTCACCTCGCCAGGGTCACCCCAATCCCCGCAAGACAGGATCAGATCGGGCTCGGTGAGGTCCAATGCTGCACGAGCGCTGCCCAGATTACCATGCATATCGCTGATGGCGGTGATCCTCATTTAGCAACCCATGACATATAAAATCCATAGAAAACTACCGAAAATGATAATGACTAATCAGGACCGCTCGCTTACTGGGCGCTGACGAAGCTTGACAATCTGCTTGACGAGCCTAAGAACGGTCATGTATAATCTCACAGTCGGTGGCCAAAGTATCGGCTGCCTGGAAGCCTACCGGCAAAACAGCTATCATTATAACTCAAGGTGGTGGGTTGGAGAGTACACCGAATACTTCCGGGCCCGGATTGAAGCCGCAGAAGAGGCGTGAGTCTCTTCGGAAAGCCATCCTGGGCACTGCTATTCTGTTGGCTGTATGCCTCATCGGCGTGATAGGACTTTTCATATACTACTACACCTCATCTCCAACCGCCCGCGACGTCACCGTTTCACTGCTGTCCAGGGATTATAGCCCTGATCGGGCATTTCCGAATCAGAACGAGGTGAACGTCCTTCTAATGGGCAGGGATCTGGACAGGGACCGCCAAGGAAGGATTATTCATACTCGAGGGCGAACAGACACTATGATGATCGCCCACTTCGACTTTCGAAATCGGTCGGCAAGCATTCTCTCCATCCCCAGAGATACACTCGTCCATATCCCGGGCTATCGGGGCAGGCGCAGGATCAGCTATGCGAATGCGTATGGCGGCTCGGAGCTTGCAGAGAAGACGATGGAGGAGTTCCTGGGACT
>DASRZD010000704.1:0-5846 GCA_035686805.1 Armatimonadota bacterium | reverse complement strand
GGTGTCTTCGCCGAGGATGAGTTCCTCGTTTCGCGTGCTGGAGAGCTTGACATCGATCGCCGGGTATATGCGCGCCTCCGCCAACTGCCTTCGAAGGACGATCTCGCAGTTTCCCGTGCCCTTGAAGTCCTGATAGATGAACTCGTCCATGCGAGATTCCGTTTCTATGAGGGCGGTCGCAGCGATGGTGATGGAGCCGGCTTCCTCCAACTCCCTCGCCGCGCCGAATATCCGTCGAGGAAGCTCCAGGGCGCGAGTGTCCACTCCGCCGGAGAGAGTCCGACCGGGCCCAGTCTGAAGGAGGTTCTGGGATCGGCCAAGCCTGGTGAGCGAGTCGAGCAGCAGCACGACGTCATCCCCCACCTCCGCCCAGCGCTTCGCATAGTCGAGGGCGAGTTTTGCAAGGCGGACGTGGTTCTTGGCGTCCTGGTCGTTCGAGCTGGCGAACACCTGTCCTTTCACCGAGCGCACCATGTCCGTGACTTCCTCCGGACGCTCATCCAGCAGCAGGACGACGAGGCGGATGTCGGGATAATGGGTGGAAACAGACTGCGCCATTTGGGTGATCAGCCGAGTCTTCCCGGACCTGGGAGGCGAGACGATGAGCGCTCGCTGGCCCTTGCCAATCGGCGCAACCAGATCAATCACGCGCATGGAAACGTTGCCCGAGCCCGGCTCGAGGACTATCTGCTCGTGCGGATGGATGGGGGTCAGCGACTCGAAGTCCTTGACATTCCTCCACTCTGCCGGCGCGAGGCCGTTCACCGTCTCGACCGCCGAGAGCTGGATTCCGCGGTCAGTTTGCTGGCACGATCCTTGGACGACGACTCCGTTTCGGAGGCGATTCGTGAGAGCGACGGGAGGGGTTATGAACGCATCTTCCCTGCCGGGTTTCATTTCGACGGTCGCCGGGCGCATGAATCCCGACCTGCCGTCCTGAGTGTCAAATATTCCGGCGCATGATTGGGGCATGGGAATCCTCTAGTTGGTAGTCTGCTGTCTTGTTACGTACTGCTCCAGCGCTTCCCGAATAGTCATACCCAGCGGCTGGAATTTGAGATCCTTGAAGGCCGGAATGGTCAGGGTCAGGAAGTCCTGTGTGCAGACGGAGTAAGCAGCATTGCCGTCCACCTGTTCGATACCCCGGACCACCACGGTCTTGTCTGACATTAGCACGCGAAGCGTCTTGCCACTGATCTGTCCGGTCACCAGCATGTTGTCATACACGGGAACCATCATCAGATCGAGCCGAGTGATTGGCCCTTTCTCGATCACGTTCTCACAGTTCCCAACCTGAGAGATACCGACTTGGGCTTTGCCGATTGAACGGAATACATCTGCCATCCAGGCATCCATCTCCGCCTTCGAGAGAGACCTGTCACTCTCGCCGATGACTTTCTCAAAGGGTTTGGAATACTTGGTGAGGAGCGATTCTATCTTCTTCGAGGGCTGGGTCGTACTGGTCACTGGAACCAGCTCGCCTGTGTAACTCATCACCTGGTAGTCATGCTCGCCCTGGAGGCGGAGAACGGCGGTCAGCTCTCCAAGGCACTTGCCCCATTCGCCGTCCTGGACGATGATCGGACCGCCGACCCAGAAGGCATCCTGATTGGAGGAGGCTCTGATCAGCTCGGGATGATAGAGCCAGGTATGCGAATCGCCGCCGACAATGATGTCTATGTCCGGGACCTGGGCGGCAAGCTGCTTGTCAAGGTCGTAACCGATGTGCGTGAGGGCGACTATAACGTCAGCTTCGTTCTTGAGAGTGGGCACGATCCGCTCGGCAGCCTGGATGGGGTCTTCTATCGAGAGTCCCTCGGCCTGCGGATAGGTGGCGGCTCGCGGGGCGGTAACACTGAAGATGCCCACCTTGAGGCCATTTTGCTGAATGATAGTAAACGGCGGCACGATGGGCTTGCCGGTATCCTTGTAGGTGCAATTGCCGCACAAGACGGGAAACTGCACCTGCTTGATCCGCTCGAACATGATCTTCTGACCGGCGAGACCCTCGTCGCCTTTGTACTCATTATTGCCGATGGCCAGGGCATCATAGCCGATGGCATTCAAGACGGCGATATCCGGCTCGCCCTTGTAGGCATTCGCGAGAGGACCTCGGGTGAATACGTCGCCTGCATCCAGCACCAAGAGCGCATCCTTGCACTGGGAGCGCATCTCCTCGATCATGGTCGCCCGGCGAGCCACTCCACCGACATCCTTCTCATCGCCATAAGAGAAAGGAAACATGTGGCCATGCACATCATTGGTGTGCAGGATGACCAGGCGCACGTATCGAGGCAGCTGGCGCTCAGCATCGGCATACGACCTCGCGCTGAGGTACGGGATCGCGAGTAGACAGGCCAACAGCCAAAGGATACCTCGTTTTCTTATAGACAATCCGGTGCATGATCTGTTCAATGTGGGCTCCCCATTGACAAAAGCTGTAAAGCGTGCTAAACCATAAGCAACTAGTCGGCTGTTCCGGAGGACTTCGATGAAAAGAGCGATATGGTTGGCTACCTTGGCAATTGTAGCAGGAACCATCGCCGGGTGCAAATCGGGTAAGTCGGTTTCCAGGGTCTTTCAGGCAGATATGGATACCACGTGGGCGGCTGTCATTCGAGTGGCCAAGAACGTCACTCCGGATAAGCCTTTGAAGCTTGATCGGGAAAGCGGAAAGATAATCACCGGTCTTGTTTATGGAGACATAGAGCATCAGCGCAACTCCGACTACCAGGTTGAGAAGCTGGTCGAGGTATGGCGGGGCGTTATTAAGCTTGAGCCGAAAGGCACGGAGACAAAGGTCACTATCAGGCTTCAAAAGGGCGATCTGTCTGTGGCGGATGACCCCCGCGTGGTCGGCACTAAGAAGCCCGAGATAGGCTTCGTTTTCTGGAGCAATGAAACCGAATGGCAGGATAAGTTCCTGAACATGGTAGGGGAGGAGTTGAGGAAGTAGCTACTTTCCAAGCTTCTTTTCCCACTTCAGCAGACGAGCCAGAGCGGTGAAGCTATCTACCCCGCGATTGATGTAGATCTTCCGGCAGGCCTCGTAGACCGCCGGGTCCGCCTGAGTCAGCGGAAGCCATCCCGTGATGCCGGTGCGAACGTACTTGCCGCTCGCCGGAGTTCCATCTATTCGGCCGTTCAACCCTGAGTAGTCAGGCCGAACAAGATTCCTGAGGAAGGTGTTCGCAAACCGGCGGAGGTCCTTCTCATCGAAGGCTATCCCTGCATCGGCGGCATTCATCACGAGCAGTATGTCCAGCGTGCCGTGGGAGTTGTCCTCCACAACGGGTTTTGGGGCCATCTGAGGGTAGTTATCGCAGAGATCGTCCGCGGAAGAGTATCCGCTGGTGAGCGGCTCGTACCAGTAATTCCAGACATAGAGGTCGCCGGGCATCAGCTTGAGCCGGTTCTTGAACAGATTCGCCATCCTCTCGGCATGCTCTTTGTAGACCGGCTTGCCGGTCAACCGATAGAGCGCGATCTCCGAGCTGACATGGCATCCCAGATAGTTGAACGGCTCGGGGAGATCGTCATAGGGGAATGGCCCACCTCTCTTGCAGGTGATGTAATAGCCCTCATCCTTGCCGGGGCCGTTTCGAAAATGATCCTGGTACTCGGTGTATGACTCATCGGCGGCTTTGATGAATCTGTCTGCGGGAGGCTGGAACTCCTTCAATGAATCATCCGCGCGAACCATCTCCGCCAACCTCAGGAGTGGGTAGTAGATAATCCCGATGTACCCGGAATATGCGAGCGGCAATGACTGAAGGGTGAGACTCTGGGTCTTCGGGGTGCCCTTGCCGATGGGGATTACCTTCAGAAGCTGGGAGTCCTCCGAAGAGGAGTCCGGGCTCGGAGTCGGAGTAGGATCGTTGATGATACGCTCGAAGTACCTCGGGCTCGCAGGGTCAGTGCTCAGATTGGCGAATGTCTCCTCTCGCTTCCAGTAGGCGTTCGTGGTTTTTAGCGAGAAGCTATCATCCTGAGCGGTAACCTCGACCTTGGTCTGGTTGTTGTACGCATAGGGAGTCGAGCGCAGGCGGACCACGGGCTTACCCGATGTATCCATCAGCGCGCCCTCGGCAACGGTGTACTTGATCGCCATGCTCCAAGCCTTGTGAGCCTTGCCGGACCAGTCCTTGAACCCACGGACGTCATCTCGGTGGGAGAGCATACGGTCACCCCGGCGGACGACCTCCTTTAGGTACTTGGTATCGCCTGTAGCCTCATAAAGATCGAGAATGGCGTGGATGACTCCCGCTTCGCCCCAGGCAAGGGAACTGCCATCCTGGGTCTTAAGCCAGGGATCGTCCTTCGGGAGCTTGGAGTACAACTCCTCGCATTTCTCGGCGGCGATAGTGATGGCTGCATGAGCCGGAACTACGGCGATGAGCAGGATAAGGGCGGGGATCGCAGTTCGCATAGCTCAGTATATCGCATAGCATGGAATCCAGCAAACCCCTTGACAGGCGTTGGCAAAGTGCTAGAATAGGTGTGTCTCGCCTGCATTTCATCTCGGACATTGCTGGGAGGTGATGACGGTGGAAGTAAAGGTTGGACGCGTAACTCACTATTTCGCACACATCGGGGTCGCCGGCGTATTGGTCGAGGCGGACGGGCTGAAGATCGGTGACATAATCCGAATCGCAGGTCACACGACCGATGTTACTCAGCAGGTCACATCCATGCAGCTTGAGCATGAGGTGATTCAGGCAGCGAAGCCTGGGCAGAGCATCGGCCTCAAGGTGGCAGAGCACGTGCGAGAGCACGATGTGGTGTACAAGGTGCTCCCTGCCTAGGTAAGCCCTCGACTAATAATGCCGATAAGGCGGATGGGTTTCATCCGCCTGCCCTGCGCGCGTGCGCCCACTACCAGATACCCTCCCACGAAACCTTGCAATCTCACGCATAATCGCCTATACTTTGCTAGACGCTAGACGCTAGAGACTAGAGTGAAGGGCAGAATACCCCAGACCAGCAAGGAGGAACCAAGGGTTTTGAAGACTTACAAGATAGCGGTACTTCCCGGTGACGGCACAGGCCCAGAGGTCGTCCGCGAGGGATTGAAGGTTTTGGAGGCGGCTTCGAAGGCGGCAGGCTTCCAGTATGAAACCAAGGAATATGACTGGGGCGGCGATCGGTATCTCCGCACCGGCAACGTTCTGCCCGATGATGCCTGCGAGGAGATGAAGAAGTATGACGCCATCTTCCTTGGCGCAATCGGCCATCCGGACGTGAAGCCCGGAATCCTGGAGAAAGGCATCCTTCTCGCCCTGAGGTTCGGGCTGGATCAGTATATCAACCTCCGCCCGGTGAAGCTCTATCCGAACGTCGAAACCCCACTCAAGGGCAAAGGGCCTGCGGAGATTGACTATGTCGTCGTCCGTGAGAATACCGAAGGCCTGTATGCCGGCGCGGGCGGCGTCCTGAAGAAGGGTACGCCTGACGAGGTGGCGGTCCAGGAGTCCATCAATACCCGCAAGGGCGTCGAGCGGTGCATCCGCTACGCATTCGAGTACTGCCGGAAGCGGAATCGCGAGAAGAAGCTGACCCTCTGCGGGAAGACGAACGTCCTGACATTCGCATTCGACCTCTGGGAGCGGGCGTTCTATGAGGTGGCGAAGGAATACCCCGACATCAAGACCGATTACGCGCACGTTGACGCCACGACCATGTGGATGGTGAAGAACCCCGAGTGGTTCGATGTCATCGTGACGGACAACATGTTCGGCGACATCATCACCGACCTGGGCGCAATGACTCAGGGCGGCATGGGGGTCGCGGCGGGCGGCAACATCAATCCCGAGGGCGTCTCGATGTTCGAGCCGATCGGCGGGTCG
>DASRZD010000703.1:0-10784 GCA_035686805.1 Armatimonadota bacterium | reverse complement strand
GAATACCTTCGAGCCGGGATTCTTTCCGATCTCATGGGTCAAGATGTACGGCAAGGGGCGGGTCTTCTACACGGCACTTGGGCATCGCGAGGAATTGATGAAGGGCGACTACTTCCAGAAGCACCTTCTGCAGGGGATGCGCTGGGCGCTGGGATTCGATAAGGGCGACGCCTCACCCAATCCGCCGGCACAGCTTACGAAGGCCGAGGCGAAGCAGGGATTTGTGCCCCTGTTCAACGGCAAGGATACGACCGGCTGGCATCCCAGGCATGAAGGCGGAACGCCCTGGACGGCTGAGGACGGCATGCTGGTCATGGGCAAGGGCGGCTCAGACTTGATTACTGACGAAAAGTTCGGCGACTTCGTCATTCGCTATGAGTACATGTGTCCTAAGGGCGGAAACAGCGGCCTCTACTTGAGAGGGCGGTATGAGATTCAGGTAATGGACGACAGCGGCAAGACCGAGCCCGACATTCATGGCGACGGCTCGATCTATGGGATGATCGCCCCCAGCAAGCTCGCCAGCAAGGCCCCCGGCGAATGGAACACCGTCGAGGCAACGCTCGTAGGAACTAATGTGACCGTCGTCCTGAACGGCGTGAAGATCATTGATAATCAGCCGATTCCTGGGATAACGGGCGGGGCTTTGGATGACAAGGTGAATGAGCCCGGGCCGATCATGGTCCAAGGGGATCATGGGCCGGTGGCATACAGATGCATCCGCATCAAGAGGTTTTAGGTTTTGGGTTTTAGGTTGTAGGGAGCCCTATAACCCATCACCGAAAACCTAAAACCGTAGTTAAGAAAAGGGAGACAGCTTATGAGTAGTGGGATTGACCGGCGGGATTTTCTGAAGGGGGCGGCTGCTACGGTAGCCCTGCTCTTCACCGCCGAGGAATTGATGGCGCAGGAGGCGGCGACTGCCACGGCTATCACCGGTCCTGCGGTGAAGTTCGGAGTCGTGGGCTGCGGCCTTTGGGGGAAGCAGGTCTTGTCCACCCTGTCCACACTGCCGTCGGCGCAGGTTACGGCGATCTGTGATACGTACGAGCCGTTCCTGAACAAGGGCAAGGAGATCGCTCCGAATGCGGCGACTTTCTCGGACTACGCGCAGGTCTTGTCGTCCGATGCCGAGGCGGTAGTTATCGCGACGCCATCACACCAGCACAAGGACAACGTGCTGGCAGCCATCCAGGCCGGGAAGCACGTCTACTGCGAAGCTCCACTGGCGGCGAACATTGATGACGCGAAGGCAATTGCTCTGGCCGGCAAGGGATCGGCGAAGGTGTTCCAGGTAGGGCTTCAGGGGCGCTCGAACCTCCTATACAAGCATGTGAGCGGTTTCGTCAAGACCGGCGTTCTGGAAAACGTTGCCGAGGTCATCGGTCAGTGGAACAAGAAGGACAGTTGGCGGCGGATGGCCCCGACCCCCGAGCGTGAGAAGGAGATCAACTGGCGGCTTTCCAAGGCGACGTCGCCCGGACTGGTTGGCGAGGCGGGAATCCACCATCTGGACCTCACTAACTGGTATCTTAATGGACTTCCGACCGCAGTGACCGGCTTCGGCTCGATCGTCAATTGGAATGACGGGCGGGACGTACCGGATACCATGCAGTGCATAGTCGAGTACCCGAAGAACGTGCGGATGGTGTTCACTTCCACGCTCGCGAGTTCATTCAGCAACAGCTACACTCTGTTCCAGGGGAGCAACGCCACCCTGATGATGCGAGACAAGCGAAGCTGGATGATCAAGGAAGCCGACTCCGCGCTTCTGGGCTGGGAAGTCTACGCGCGCAAAGAGCCCTGCTACGATGAGACCGGCATTTGCATGGTCGCGGACTCGACCAAGCTCCTGGAAGCCGGCAAGGAGCCTGCCAAGGAAGGCACGGTGGAGCCATCGAAGGAGGCTCTTTACTGCGCGCTGGAGAACTTTACCAAGAGCATACGCGACGGAGCAAAGGTTATGGGCGACGCACTCGAAGGCTATCAGGCGACGGTGGTTGCATTGAAAGCAAATGAGGCCGTCCTTTCGTCGAGCAAGATAGCGCTGCCGGCGGAGATGTTCAATCTGTAATGGGAGACGTTAGGGATCAGACTTTAGACTTTAGGGCCGGACTCCGGAGGGGTGTTCCTAAGGTCTAAAGTCTGTAGTCTAAGGTCTTTTCCGAATCAATCATGGAGGCATTAGTTATATGGAAGACAGGCAGTCAAAGAGTATGTCCCGCCGCGACTTCATAAAGGCGGCAGGGGCAACAGCAGCCGGAGTGGTGGCAGGATCGCTGCTGGGCAGCACGCAGTCATTGGCGGCGCCGAGAGTGATCGGGGCGAACGACCGCATTAGTGTCGGCATGATCGGCATCGGCGGCATGGGCGGGGGCCACCTGAACATGCTGAAGGGCATGCAGCAAGACCAGAACATCCAGATCGTCGGCGTGTGTGACGTTTGGGACAAGCGGCTGGAGCACGCAAGGAACGCCCTCCATCTCCCCCATTCATATGCGTACAAGGATTACCGAAAGCTGCTGGAGAGAGACGACATTGACGAGGTCGTGATCGCCACCCCGGACCATTGGCATGCGCCGATTGCGATCGCGGCGATGGAGTCGGGGAAGCATGTCTACTGCGAGAAGCCGATGACTCATACCCTTGACGAAGCGATCGCGATGTGGAAGACCGCCAAGAACACTAACCGGCTGGTTCAGGTAGGGTCTCAGGGCTGTACGGACACGAAGTGGCACAAGGCTGGCGAGTTGGTGCAGGCCGGGAGAATAGGCACCGTCATCTGGGCGCAGGGCGGCTATTGCCGAAACAATCCACACGGCGAGTGGAACTACCATATTGATCCTGAGGCGAACGAGAGCAACCTGGACTGGAAGACCTGGCTGGGCAATGCGCCGAAGCGGCCATGGAGCCCCGAGCGCTATTTCCGCTGGAGGAAGTACTGGGACTATGGCACGGGGATCATCGGCGATCTCTGGCCTCACAGGCTGCATCCTCTTATGATCGCCTTGAACATGACGGATCAGTGGCCGAAGAGGGTGGCGTGCGTGGGCGCGAACATCTGCGACACCGACAAGGGCTATGGAGAGCTGCGAGACGTCGCCGATGCGACCATGCTGACGGTCGAGTTCCCGTCGGGCGCAATGATCTTTTTGGCAGGAAGCACGGTCAACGAGCGAGGCGTTGAGGACATGATCCGCGGCCAGAAGGCGAACCTGTACTTCGGCGGCGGGAAAGTCCGCATCGAGCCGGAGCGGCCGTTTGCCGATGAGATCGAGGCCAAGGACGAGCCCTATGAAGGCCCGGGCGAGAGCCAGGTTGACCATCACAAGAACATGTTCGATTGCATTCGGAACAACAAGGCGCCGAACTGCAATATTGACCTGGCAGTGAGAGTACAGGCCATGGTCTCGATGGCGGAGAAGTCATACCGCGAGAGCAAGATGATGCTCTTCGATCCTGACAAGCTCAGGATGACGGGCTAGTTCGTTAACGACTGCGTTTACCATGGGGTATGGGAGTGTGGGAGTAAGGGAGTATGGGCGTGATCGGAACTCCGAACCCCCACACCCCCAAACTCCCATACCCCCATACGTTTGATCGCTGCACATGTTCGGCGCAACAGATACCACCATTAGTCTAGCAAGCAATGCCATGGCCACCCGCTTTGAGCTGGTGCTCAACGGCGAAGATCCAGTTCGCCTGCGGGCGATCGGCGAGGAGGCGCTGGGCGAGATCGAGCGGCTCGACCGACAGTTGAGCTTCTATCGGCCCGAGAGCGACGTAAGCTCGATCAATGCCCGCGCGGCCAAAGAGCCGGTCAAGGTCGAGCCGAGGCTCTTTCGATTGCTCGTGCTCTGCCGCGAGTTGAGCCTCAAGACCAGCGGCGCATTCGACATAACGATTGCTCCCCTGATGCGGGCATGGGGGTTTGCCGGCGGCAAGGGCAAGACGGCTGATTCGGCCGAAGTCAAGACGGCTCGGAAAGTCGTAGGCATGGGCCACCTCAAGCTAGATAACTTCACTATTCGCTTTGAAAGCCAGGGCATGGCTATTGATCTCGGGGCGATCGGGAAGGGATATGCAATCGAGCAGGCGGCGGAGATCCTGCGGGAGAACGGCATCGAGGGTGGGCTGATTCACGGCGGCACGAGCACCGTGTACGCAATCGGCGTCCAGGCGGACGGGAGTCCGTGGAGGATTGCGCTGGCTGACCCATTGAGCGGATGCATTGATCTGCGGGACAGCAGTCTTTCCATCTCGGCAGTTCATGGGAAGTCGTTCACGGCAGACGGAATCGAGTTCGGGCACGTGCTCGATCCTCGAACGGGCAAGCCGGTGAAGGACAATCAGGCGGCGGCAGTGGTGGGGCCATCGGCGACCATCTGCGATGCACTCTCGACTGCATTGCTTGTTGCCGGCAAGCAGGCCCTCGATGAATTCCCCGACTATTGTGGTATCATGGGAGGCGGCTAGGTGGTATTGAGGCTGCTGGCGGTGATTCTCATGGCATCCAGTGTCCAGGCGAAGCTCGACCCATTCGCCAGATCCATCCAACTCGACCCGGCGTTTGCCTACTACCAGAATCGCAGCCCGGAGAGCATCGCCGCGGAGATCAAGGCGGACGGCTATGGCTGCGTGCGCTATGCCGTCACCCGCGAGAGCGCCATCAATGTGAAGCTGGTCGAGGCATTCCACAAGGCCGGAATTGCGGTCTGGTACACGACTTTCGGCAATGGGACCTACTCGACCGCCGACTTCCCCGCGGGCTGGGAGAAGTGGCGCATGAAGCTGAAGGGCAAGCTGGCGGAGGACGCTGCTGAGGGCTTTACCTATCTCTGCATGAACAATCCCGATTACCGGCGGTGGAAGAAAAACCAGGTTCTCAAGACGCTGAAGCGAATCCCGTTCGACGGCTTCGAGATCGCCGAGCCGTTCTGGCCGGCGTTCCAGGGGCCGGATAGTTCGCTCTACGGCTGCCTCTGCGATCATTGCCGGAGCATGTTTGGGGCAATGCCCGATTTCGATCAGCGAAACACGCCCGTTTATCAGAAGTGGGTAGACTTCAGGGTCAAGAGCGTTGTGTCGTTCCACAAGGAAATCCTCTCCCAGGTCCGCAAGGACTTCCCACAGGTCAAGATAGCCGTCTGGGGGATTGCGGACGATATCCCGAATCCCGTGCAGACCGTCCGCGAATGGGAGGGAATTGATGGGGCGCTGCTGGTCAAGACCCTCAAGCCCGATCTATTCGTCATCCAGACCGACTGGCCGGATTGGTCGAAGCCCGATCTGCCGGCGGATTATCCACTGAAGTACAAGCCGTTTGTGGATGACATCCGATCGGTGTCCAAGGTCCCGATCATCATGCAGGCGGACATCGGGTCGTTCAAGAACTGCCGGCGAGGGGCGGACTGGATGGCAGAGTGCGAGGTCGCCGCAAGGAAGGCCGGGATGATCGGCATCACTTGCTATGAGTACCATTTGAACCGCTGACTCAGGAGGCAAAGGAAGTGCTCAAGATGGCAATGATTTCGCTGTTGATCGCAAGTTCGGTTCAAGCGGCTGTGCCGGGAGACTGGGCGCGGTATGAGTTCGTCCTGGCAAAACAGGACGCCAAGCCCTCGGTGAAGGATGTCACCATAACCATCGGGCCGAGGGAAGGAAACCTTCGTTGGTGGGAGATGGCGGTCACGAAACCGGATGGGTCCTCGTTCGTGGTGCGAGCGCTGTCCAAGTATGCGCCGATGAGTGTAGGACAAGTAGGACCGGTAGGACAGGTAGGACGGTATTTGTTCAAGGATGGGGATAGGCCGTTCCTGGAGTACAGGGATAAGTCGGGTGGGCCGCTGCTCCCTGAGTTTGACTTCCGCACTCAACTTCTCCCCTGCCCCGCGACGAACACGGCGTTCGATGGCATATTCGCGACTTCGGGCACTTATCTGGGGAATGGCGTTCAACTCGTTGAGACGGGGCATGGCAAGCCCATGGAAGATATGGGGCAGCCGAAGGTGCTGGTACTAGACCCCAACCTGATCGTCGGGACCGGCCGCAACTTCCGCGATATTGACGAGGGTCGAATAACCGACCGAAATTACAACTACCGGCCGTTCACCGCCAAAGAATACGACGAGATGGAGTCAGCCGGAACCAACTTCTTCATCGTTGATACGCTGGAGCGCGAACTGTTGGTGCGCGAGCGCCCGGCATTCTACACCAAGTACCCGGTTTTTGAGGATTATCCGAACATCCTCTACCGCCCGAACTACATGGGCACGACGATGTTCACCGATGAGCCGGCGATCATCAATTCCTTCGGCGACTGCCGGCACGTGACCGATGCCTCGAACCTCCTGCGCATGAGGGTGGCCGCATCGCTAGTGGGAGATAACCATTACAGCAGACGAATGCTTCCACTGCTGCTCCAGAAGGCCGGTGTTTACCTGGGAACTTGGGATATGCTGCAGCAAGACATGCCCGCCTGGGAGGCGGTCTATTCGGCGGGGTGGCATGAGTTAGAAGGTGGGGCGAGCAGCGTCATCCACGAGGGGCGATATGACCTGAATACCTTCAATACCATCATGAAGGGCACCTTCGGCCCTGAGTTCAAAGTTACGACCGAGGAGATGCTCGATCTGCATTATGCCTTCCTTCGGGGTGCGGCCAGGTGCTTCGGCGGCGATTGGGGCACGAGCATCTACGGCCAGGCCGACCCGACGATCTCGCCGCTCGCGATAAAGATGGCTTATGACCAGGGCGCTCGGTATATCTGGTTCTGGACGAGCGACCATGGCCACCACATGCCCTATAAGGAGCAGTTGGAGCTGACCCGGGTTCTCCGCGAGCATGCGAAGGCTCATCCTCGCAAACCGATGAACGCGAGGATCGCCGTCGCATTCCCCGAGGGCTATATCGGATGGAGCGAGTTCTGGCCGAACGGCCTGTGGAATAACGAGCGCTTCGGCTTCCAGAAGACGAACGAGCAGGGAGTGACATTCGCGAAGGTGATCGGGGAGTGTCTCAAGCAGGGAATCGAACTTGCTCGGAAGGGCATTCGATTCGATTTCGTGGTTGAGGGCGATCCTGCCCGGAAGGCGGGATACGAGAGGATCATCCGTGTACGGACTGATGGCTCAGTCAGTGAACGGTGAACAGTGAAGGAATCCCCGACCCCCTAGCCTAACCTAACCTCAGTATTCCGAAGCCAAAGGAGGGCGCATGGTCCCCAATCCGTTCCTTGGTGTCGTGCTTCACGCGCTCGGCGGATTCGCAGCCGGGAGCTTCTACATTCCATTCAAGAAGGTGAAGAAGTGGGCCTGGGAGAGCTATTGGCTCGTGGGCGGCTTCTTTAGCTGGATGATCGCGCCGTGGGTCGTGGCCTGGCTGGTCTGCCCCGACGTGATGACTGTGCTGCACACCGCACCGAAAAGCAGCCTCCTGTGGGCATACTTGTTCGGCGTATTGTGGGGGATCGGCGGGCTGACCTTCGGTCTGACTATGCGGTACCTGGGGATGTCGCTGGGGTATGCCCTGGCGCTCGGATTCTGTGCGGCGTTCGGAACAATCATCCCGCCAATCTTTCAAGGTACGTTCGGAGGAATGGTCAGCCAACTCTCCGGACTAGTTACTTTGGGAGGCGTGGCGGTCTGTCTGACAGGAATATCGGTCTGCGGCAAGGCAGGCGTGCTCAAAGAGGGAGAGCTTTCGGCGGAGCAAAAAAAGGCGGCGGTCACCGAGTTCGACTTCAAGAAGGGGATTTGGATCGCCATATTCGCGGGCGTAATGAGCGCGTGCATGGCGTTCGCGATTCAGGCGGGCAAGCCGATCGCACAACTGGCGGTAGTCCACGGCACGGCCGACATCTGGCAAAACACGCCGGTATTCATAGTCATCTTCGCGGGAGGATTCACCACTAACTTCCTCTGGTGCGCGTTCCTGAATATCAAGAACCACTCGGCCAGGAATTACATCTCCGGCCCGATCGGTTCTCAGTTGTCCAACTACCTGTTCTCGGCCCTGGCGGGGATCACGTGGTATATGCAGTTCATGTTCTACGGCATGGGCACGACCAAGATGGGACGATACGATTTCTCCAGTTGGACGATACACATGGCTTTCATCATCGTATTCAGCAACATGTGGGGACTGCTATTCCATGAGTGGAAGGGCTCGAGCATCAGGACCCACCGCATGATATTCACGGGCATAATGATCCTGGTCGCTTCCACCCTGGTCGTCGGCCTGGGGAACTATATCGCATCTCTGAAGCCCTGACGGGAAGGAATCGCATGCTAAAGGAACTGAGGCGGAAGGATTGGCTGTCATGGCTCAGTATCCCTGAAGAACGGGTTCCAGAGGTACTGGTCCTTCGCGGAACGCGAAATCTCAGGACGAGATACGATCAGCATAAGGAGCTGTTAAGCGATGTTCTCGAGGTCGGCTCGCCAAATGGCATCTTCGAGGATGTGCTGATCGGCGACTACTGCGGGACGAGTGTCGGCTATGCCTCAATCTATGGCGATGTGATGGCTTCGGAGATCACGCACGTTTTCGGGGTCATGGGTACTCCGGTAGTCATCCAGACCGGTTGCTGCGGCGCAATCGGGGATGGGATTCCAGCCGGTGACCTGGTTTGCGCTACGTATGCTCATTGCGGTGAGGGCGCTGCTCAGTATTACGTGGATACGCCGGATGTAGCAGCATCAATGGACTTGGCTGATCAGGCAGTATCCTCAAACGTCCCACTGCACAAAGGCCCGATCTACACGACATCAGCACTGCTGGCCGAGGGCCGGGAGGATATCGAGCGGTGGCGAGCAGATGGCTATATTGCAGTGGATATGGAGACAGCCACGACCTTTGCGGTTGCCGAGCATTTCGGCATGAAGCGGCTTTCCCTTCTGTTCGCTTTTGACAACCCTCGCCAGGGTGAGCACATCCTGCTTAGCGATTCCGAAAAGCAAGAGAGACGCGCCAAAGGCGAACAGGCCATGATTGACATAGTCCTGGGGATGATCAAAGGATGACTTCGCTTTCCTTCGATGGTCTAGTTGAGCTGTACGACGAGACAAGAACCTTTGATGGGGATTGTTTCAATGCAGCCCTGGACTATCTTGTCAAGCGGTTTCCCCCGGCCGACTATCCCAGTGTCTACGAGCCGGGGATCGGCACTGGGAGGATCGCAATTCCACTTGGGCAGAGGGGGTATCGAGTCACCGGCGGTGACATCTCCGAGAACATGCTTGCGGTTCTGGAAAACCGCCTGGCAGGATGCGAACCAAGACCCGATATCACGTACCTGGCAGCCGACACGACCGATTTGCCGTTTCCGGATTCGGCCTTCGATATGACGGTTGTCGTTCACCATTTCTACTTCATTCGAGAGTGGAAGCAGGCGGTCAGGGAGATTCTGAGAGTCACGGACGGCCCGGTAGTCTTGATGCACACCGGCACGGGGCAGGAGATTCCGTTTCTGAATGACAGGTACAGGCAGCTTTGCGAGACATTCGGCTATGCGATCGGAGCGATGGGAGCTGGTGGCACAGCCGAAGTTGTGGACTATCTAACTTGCCTGGGCCGCCGTGCGGAGCGGATTGACGAGCGGTGGAAATGGACTGCGCGGATCAGGCTGGAAACCGCCCTCAGCCACATAAGAGATCGCGGCTACTCTTTCACGGAGGCAACTCCTGAGGCGGTGCACTCGGCAGTCATGACGGAGTTGGAGCGTGAATTCGATCTCTCAACCACCGTTGAAGTTCCGAATCAGATCTACTTAGTGATAGTTTCACGGGAGCAAAGATGACATCGCGAGAAAGAGTCCTGACCGCCCTGGATCACCGCGAGCCCGACCGAGTGCCGATTGACCTCGGCGGGAATCAGACGGGGATTCACAAGTTTGCTTATCAGAAGCTGATCGAGTACCTCGGCCTGGATGAGGAGATCGTCATCATGGACCTCGTTCAGCAGCTTGCGAAGCCGTCGGAGGCAGTGTTGGAGCGGCTGCATGTGGATACGAGGTACGTCTCGGCGGGGGGCGCTAAAAGTTTCAAGGGCGGTGTGATTCGGCGCGAACGAGACGGGCGTATGTGGAGCGACTTCACCGACGAGTTCGGGGTCACCTGGTCAATGCCCGATGACTATCCCTACTACTTCGACATCACCCATTCGCCGCTGGCGGGGCTGTCGCTGAAGGAGATCGAGGACTACCCATTTCCCAGGGGCGATGATCCCACCCGGTTCGAGGGCTTGAGGGAGCGGGCGCTGGCAATCAGGGAGACCCCCTACCCCGTCATCAGCGGGATTTCGGGGGTGGTCTATGAGATTTGCTGGTACATGCGAGGGCTGGAAAACCTGTTCATGGACATGATCGAGCAGCCGGAGATTCTGGAGACGATCATTGACCGGACGCTCAAGTTCTGGCTGGACTGGTTTCGGCTCTTTCTCGATGAGATCGGCGACGTGGTGGACGTCATCATGATCGGCGATGACCTCAGCGCGCAGAACGGGCCGCTCTTCCCGCCAAGGATCTACCGCTCGATCGTGAAGCCTCGGCATAAGCAGCTTGTCCAATACATCAAATCGAGGACCGCCGCGAAGGTCTGGTATCACTCCTGCGGGGCGGTGACCGAGTATATCCCCGACCTGCTTGACAACGGAATTGACGTCTTAAATCCAGTCCAGATTACCGCTAAAGGAATGGATCCTGTGGAGTTGAAGGCCCGGTTCGGGGATCGGCTCTCGTTCTGGGGCGGGGGGATTGACACTCAGCACGTGCTCCCTGTGGCATC
>DASRZD010000702.1:0-9137 GCA_035686805.1 Armatimonadota bacterium | reverse complement strand
CTCGGTCTTGACCGAGACGAACAGGTGGAGGTTCGGGTAGTCCTTGTTCGCCAGCACCTCGGGCAGGGAGTGGGTCAGGAGCTCGTTTTCGGCGAGGTCAATGAGGTCAACCTGGCGCTGGGAATACTTCGCGACCTCCATCCCGATCTCGGGCCGAAGCTCGGGATTGCTGACGGCGATCATCCGAGGATAGTCGCTTACTCGCTCGACGGCGCGAGTCCCCAGCCCGAATACCAGTCGGATTACGCCCTTGTTTGGATCAATCCGGTCGCTCCACGCATAGAGGTTGTGGGAGAAGGCCACCCCGGCGATATTCGGGAAGAACCAGCTCTGGTAGGGCATGCCGGAAACTCGCTGGACGAGGATCGCCATCTGCTCGTCGCTCTCGCCGAGTCCCCTGTGCCGCCGATAGGAAAGCGCATCGGGATTGAGGGCGCTTGCGTACACCCGCTTCACGGCGGATAGGAATGCCTTCAGACGGTCCTCCGGGCTGCCCTGATTCGCGCAGAACTCGCTGAGGTACTTGCCGGCGAACGCATTGCCGAAGCTGTCCTCCAGAAGGCTGCTCGATCGGACGATTATCGGCGCCTGGCCGAAGTAATCCAGCATGTTGCGGAACTGCTCCATGATCGCCGCCGGAAACTGCCCTTGGAGAAAGCGAGCCTCCAGTGCCTGGAACTCGTCCCAGGACAGGTGCTGGCTCCTGCTTGCCTGAAGCCTGAGCCGGAAGAGATCATTGTTTACCAGAAAGGTGAAGAAAACATCCGACCCGATGTAGAACGAGTCATGGTCCTCCAGGATTCCGGAGAAACCACCCTCCGACTGAAGGATTCGCCGTGCCAGGAGCATGCCGGCCGCCTTGCCGCCGATGCGTCCCGAGCCGACGAGGCGGTCGCGAATGCTGAACAAGTCCTCCAGGGTCAGATACTCATCCGCAAGCCTGTTGAACTCAGGATGAGCACCCATTAGCATTTGGGAGAGTTCCTGCTTCAGGGCCTCGATCTCAGGGGTCGCCGGTTGGGCCTTTCCCCGATACTGGACAAGTCGCCGGTAGACGCTCTCCCATGGGGCGATGGAGCCTGTCGTGCCGTAAAGGGGCTGCTTGCGTCCGATCGCCGAAACCGCAGCCGCATCGCCGCTCTGGAACACAGGCTGCCAGCCTCCATCCGAGACGGCGTGCGGCAGGAACATCTGCGGCGAGTAGCGGTCCCAGACCTTCAGCGGATGGACGTACATCTTGCCGCCGACGTGGTACACGTCGAGGAGAATCTGCGTCGTATCTCGAATCCGAGCAACCGCGCTGTGGGAATGTCGCCCTCGCGTGAGGGCGAAGTAGGTCACCGTGTCCAACTCGAAAAGGAAGGGGCAGGTGACCTGGAAGAAGTTCGCCAGCAGCTCGTCGGTCGCCCACTCCTCCACGAGTGCGGAGAGGTTGTCGAAGACGTAGCAGACGCCCTTCCCATGCTCCTCGATGATCCGATGGACCGCCCCGCTGAACGAGTCGAACCCCAGGCCGGGATCAACCTCGATGATGGCCAGCCCTTCCTGGGGATCGAGGATCGGCGGGTGGGGGGCGAATCGGAGATAGACGCAAGTTTGCCCATCGGCAATTGACCGGCTCACGAACGGCTCGATGAAGTACTCGTAGTCATCCAGGCCGTCCACCTGGAACACGACGTTGTCCCCTGGCCGAAGTCCCTGGAGGACCTCGTCGAGGGCAGGGATTCCACTGCTGACAGGTTCATATGCCATAAGCTGGTTGGTGCTTCCTTGCCGAAGAGTATGGGAGTGTGGGGGTATGGGCGTAGGGGGTACCAGGCACTCCCACACTCCCACACATCACCGATCGTTCAACTCAATCTTCGCCCGAAGCTCGATCTCCTCCGGAGTAAGCGCGCATAGAGCATTATACAATTCCATGTGGAACGTCCCCGGTTTGCCGCCTGAGACCGCCGCCGCCATCTCACCCGCGATCCCGAATGCCGTCAGTCCGCCGACCGCCGCCATGAACGGATCAGGATCAACCGCCGCAAAGGAGGCCACTATAACGCTGCTCATGCAGCCGGTGCCGACTACCTTGCTTAGCATGGCGTCGCCATTGCTGATCTTCGCCAGGCGCTTGCCATCGCTAACGGTGTCAACCGGCCCTGTGATGGCGGCACTGCATCCGAAGGCGGAAGCGAACTTCTGCGCGATCTGATCAATCGGCTCGGACGCGCTGATTGACTCGACCCCCCTGACCTCTGATGCGACCCCCGCCAGGGCGGCCACTTCGCCGGCATTGCCCCGAACGATGGATATCTGCAGTTCCCTCAGCAGACGTTTGCTGGAGTCGGTTCGGAGTTTGGTCGCGCCCGCGCCGACCGGATCGAGAACGATAGGGATGCCCTTCTCATTCGCCCGCCAGCCAGCCTTGACCATCGCCTCGATCCACTCGGGCTCGAGAGTGCCGATATTCAGCACCAGCGCGCTCGCAATGCCCACCATCTCCTCCACTTCATCGAGGGCGTGAGCCATGATCGGCAGCGCGCCCAGGCAGAGTATGGCGTTGGCGGTCTCATTCATGACCACCAGATTGGTTATGTTGTGAACCAGGGGCTTCCCGGCCCTTATGGCGTTCAGGTCTCTCGCGATTTGTCGTGCTTCTTCCACTCATGCCTCCTGCGGTATCGGTTTGTCTATTGTACCGAATGTCCCCGAATAAGAAAAGTGTCCGTTGGGGTAAATAGTCATAGAGGTTTGACATGGCCAATCGCCCGCTGACGGAGCCCTTGCCGCCGGTCGAGAAGACCACATGGATACAGATCTTGACCATCGGGCTGCTGCTCTTTGCCATCGGAGTAGCCGTTTTACGCACCACGAATAATGTGAAGCTGTTTCCGACCGTCACGATGATCGGCAGCTTTTTGGTGCCGGTCGTCTTTACCGCCTACATCTATCAGCACCGGCGACTAAGCCGGCTCACTCTGGGGACGACTGCCCTGACGTTCTTCTACGGAGGGGTGCTCGGCGCGTTTGCCGCGTCGCTCCTCGAGCCGATATTCATAAGAAGATTGACGTTCGAGAGCGCCTTCCTGGTTGGCCTGATCGAGGAAGCGGCGAAGATCATAGGGGTAGTCCTCATCGCTTGGAACAGATGCGATAAGACGGAGATCAATGGGATCGTGCTGGGCGCGGCTGCCGGCATGGGGTTTGCTGCGGTGGAGAGCAACGGCTATGCGCTGCAAGCCTTCCTATCGAGCAAGGGCAGCCTTGATGCGGTTGTGTTTACTACGCTTCTTCGAGGTATGCTGTCTCCACTGGGGCACGGGACATGGACCGCCATTCTTGGTGCGGTCCTCTTTCGAGAGAGCTCACGCTGCTATTTCAAGCTAGACACCAGAGTTATAGGAGCATATCTCCTCGTGGCAGGGCTTCATGGGCTGTGGGACGGAGTCCCGAGCCTGATTGGGAGATTGGGCCTGCCGGATGTCGGCGCCTTCGGCTCGATGACGATTGTGGGAGTGGCAGGAATTGCGATGCTCCTCAGGCTGTGGCATGACGCGATCCGCCGTGAGGTGGCTCCGCTAATAGACCTCGACAAAGCCGCGTGACTATCTCTGAATCCTCGACCCCGAGCCTTTCAGGAGGTTCTCGACTTCCTCCAGCGTCGCCCAGTTCAAGTCGCCGGGGATAGAGTGCTTGATCGCCGAGAAGGCCGCGCCATAGTCAACGCCCTTTTGAACATCGCCGGTCAAGTAGCCATAGATGAACCCGGCGGTGAACGAATCACCCGCCCCGACGCGGTCAATCAGCTCGCACTCGTACTTCCGGCTCTCGTGAAACTGGCCGTTGGCGTACGCAAAGGCGGACCAGTTGTTCTTCAGGACCGAGAGATCCTCCCTAAGCGTGATGGCGACCACCTCGAAGCCGAAGCGCTCATCGAGCTTAACGGCCACTTCCTGGTAGCTCTTCTCGCGAATGCCGAAGACGACGCCGGTGTCCTCCTCGGTCGTGATGAGGAAGTCCACGAACTCCATGATCGGGACGAGGCAGGCGTTCGCCTCCTCGGGGGTCCAGAGCTTCTTGCGGTAATTCACATCGAAGCTGACCTTCGCCCCAGAGGATTTCGCGGCCTTGACCGCTTCGAGGGTGGCTTCCGCGCATGACTTGCTCAGGGCCAGGGTGATGCCGCTCACGTGGAAGACATTGCAGCCGTCGAGGGCCTTCTTCCAATCAACCTCTCCGGGCTGGAGGGTGCTTACCGCCGAGTTTGCCCGATCATAGAGAACGCTCGATGCGCGAGGGCTTGCGCCAAACTCCAGGAAGTAGAGGCCTACTCTGCCTGAACTGCTCCACACGATATGAGATGTGTCAATCCCCTGCTCGCGAGCCTTGTTGCGGACCATCCGGCCAAGGGCGTTATGGGGCAGCTTGCTGACCCACGTGCTCTCGATGCCAAGCCTCGCGACCCCCACCGCGACGTTCAACTCTCCGCCGCCGACGATTGCATCGAATGCGGTCGCTTGCTCCAGCCTGCGGAAATCCGGCGGCGAGAGGCGGATCATGGCCTCGCCGAGCGTGACTACCTTCATGAGCTGACTCCTCTGAAATCGTTGATGATCTGCTTGAACTGCCTTGCACGATTGGTGATGTCGGCGAAGTTGCCTTCATCCATAAGCTTCTTGTTTATCAGATCGCCGCCGACTCCGAGTGCGACCGCGCCGTTCTCCAGGTACTCCCTGGCCGTGCTGAGATTTACGCCGCCTGTGGGCATGAAGGGAACGTCGGGCAGCGGGCCGTGGAGGTCCTTCAGGTACTTCGGGCCCATGACATTTGCGGGGAAGATCTTGATGACGTCGCCCCCAGCCTGCCATGCGGTGACCACTTCGGTGGGAGTGAGCGCCCCCGGGCATACCGGAACTCCCCTCGACTTCGCCGCCTCGATCACCGAGACATCCGTGTTCGGGCTTACTATGAATTGCGCCCCGGCGTCAATCGCGCTTGCGGCTTTCTCCGGCGACAGGACGGTTCCGGCGCCGAGGACGACGTCACTGCTCAATTGGCCAGCCAGCTTCTCGATGATCTGAAGGGCATTCGGGACGGTGAACGTGACCTCGATGACATTGATGCCGCCTGCAAGCGCAGCCTCGATGGCCTTCAGGATCAGATCATCCGATTGCCCGCGGACGATGGCAACGATCCCGCACTCAATTATCCGATCGAGCAGCTGCTTCTTTTCCATAATCCCTCCATGCGGTACTCTAACATTCCCTGAGACATCGAGTCAAGAATGTGCTAGAATAGGGAGGATGATCTGATCTTGCGCCTGGGATTCGAAACCCCAGGCTACAAGCGATATTAAGTAGGCTAAAGCAGGCTCAAACCTACAATTCCAGCTCGCTTTAGCTTGCTTTCATCCGAATCGTAGACTCACCATTCGATGGAGGCCGTCGGCAATGAAAGTTTTTGCCCGAATTCTTTCATTGGTGAGTGCACAATGAAAGTCTAGTAACATTTCTGGAGGTAAGATAGTGAAGTCTCGTGCTTTCCTGATTCTGCTGTTAGCGAGTTGCATCTTGTGTTCCGGCTGCACTGCCGCAACTGATCCCCCCGAATTCCGGGGAGTCTCGATCCATACCTGGATCCCCGGGATGCTGAGCAAAGGGGAGGTTGACGACAGCATCAAGTGGGCGAAGGATGCGAATATGAATGCTATCATCGTCCAAGGTCGGCGGGTCGGTGATGCGTACTACAAGTCGGCCTACGAGCCCTGGGCGACAAACATCAAAGGCCCCGGCTTTGATCCCTTGGGGTATGCCCTCGATCAGGGGCACAAGAAAGGTCTGGAGGTCCACGCCTGGTTCAACGTCTATCGGGTATGGAGCAACATCCCGGTAATGTCTGATCAGAGACACGTTGTCAACGCTCATCCCGAGTGGCTGAACAAGGACTTTGACGGCAACGTCAAATCCGACGACGGCCGGTTTATTGACCCTGGCGTTCCTGAAGCGAGGGCATACACGGTCAAGCTGGTGGGCGACCTACTCACGAAGTATAGTGTTGACGGCCTCATGCTGGATTTCATCCGCTATCCCGGCAAGAAGTGGGGTTACAGTAACATCGCCGTGGCCCGGTTCAACAAGGAGAACAATCGGACCGGCAAGCCGGATCCTGATGACCCCCTGTGGTGCCAATGGCGGCGTGATCAGGTTACCGCCATGGCAAAGGCGATCCATGACGAAGTGCAGCGGATCAACCCCAAGATCAAGGTCTCCGCATGCACCGTTACCTGGGGCGGCTGCCAAAGCGATTGGACGAAGACCGACGCATACGGATATGTCTTCCAGGACTGGCGGTTGTGGATGGAGAAGGGCTATCTGGATGCGAACATGCCCATGAACTACAAAGACCCCGCCAACACGAAGCATATCCAGTACTACCTCGATTGGCTTGATGGGTTCAAGCGTTGGTCCTACGGCAAGCATACCTACAACACCATCATGCTGTTCAAAGACAACGTCCCCGGAGCGGTGACTCAGATCAAGCAAGGGCGCAAGAAGAAGATGGAAGGCGTAGTCGGATTTGCCTTCTGCCAGACGAAGTGCAAGGACGATCTTGCAAAGCAAATCCGAACACAGGTATTCGCGAATCCCGCGCCCGTGCCGGAGATGCCTTGGAAGAAAGGGAAATGACTCTTTCCGCGTTAGAGATTCTGTCAAGGGGAGCGGGCGAGCTGGGGATAGTGCTGACTTCCAGCCAGCTCGACCAGTTTGTCGCCTACACCGGCCTCCTCCTGGAATGGAATCGGAAGCTGAATCTGACCCGAATCATCGAGCCCAAGGAGATCGCGGTCAAGCACTACCTCGATTCGCTCGTGCTGCCGGCGGTCACTGAAGTACCGGATGGATCGTGGCTGATAGACGTGGGGACAGGAGCCGGATTCCCGGCAATCCCGCTGAAGATCGTCATACCGGGCCTGAGGATTACGCTGCTCGACTCCGTGCAGAAGAAGCTCGCGTTCCTGGAGGCCGTTGTGAAGGAGCTTGGATTGGAGGGCGTCGAGGTCGTCCACGGTCGGGCGGAGGACCTGGCGCACGAAAAGCGATTTCGCGAAAAGTATGATTTTGCGGTTTCGAGGGCACTGGGCCGGCTGGACACGCTCGCCGAACTGTGTTTGCCCTTCACATGCGTTGGCGGGCTGTTCGCTGCATACAAAGGACCCAGGTCAAATGCCGAGGTTGATGAGGCCGCCGAGGCATTCCGACTGCTTGGGGGTGAGCCGGCGGCAGTCCACCGGCTGACTCTCCCGTTCAGCGATCAGGAACGCTCACTGGTGTTGGTTCGGAAATCCAGGCCCACGCCTGCCAAGTACCCAAGACAGGCGGGGACACCGGATAGAAGCCCTCTCGGAGGTAAGCATGTCCAGGATTAGAAAGTTCGTCGGTTTCTGGGTCATTCTACTCGTCTACGTCACGATTCCCATAGCGCTCGCTATATTCAGCACTTGGCTGGATGGCATATTGGGCTTGCCCCCGCTGCTGCCCGAGCAGATCAACCTGTTCCTGGCGGCAATCACGCTGCTGGCCGGCATCTTCTGGATCTCATGGGCGTACTCCTACCTGCACTATGTGGGCAAGGGCTCGCCGGCGGAGGTCTTTGGAGTCGCTTTGTACCCGACTCAGAACCTTGTGACGACCGGCCCTTACGCCTACACGCGCAATCCCATGGTACTGGGCCTCCTTACCCTCCTCTTGGGGATCGCCTTCCTTATGAACTCGATTTCCGCGCTGATCATGGTTCCCATTCTCGCCATGGGAACGCTGGTGTACATCAGGATCTATGAAGAGCCCGGTCTCGTGCGCCGTTTCAGCGAGGCCTATATGCAATATCGCAAGATGACGCCCGTCCTCATACCTACCTGGAAACCGCGAACCTCCGTTTCTTGATTGTGGACTATCATTATGTTATCCTAATCACAACACTTCCACGAGGCTAACAATTGGAGCGGGAGATTTCGTTAGACGGTTCCTGGCGCTTCGCCGCCTACGAGGTAGGGCTCGGCGAGCGTCAGGGAGTGCATCGGGCCCAGTATGATACTTCTGGTTGGCTCGATGCGACCATTCCCGGCTCCACCCGATCCCATCTCCGCCACTCGGGCCTTCCATGGATGTCCGGCAAGGAGTGGTGGTACCGCACCGAGTTCCTCCTGCTCCCTGGCTTCTCCCTCGACAATGTCCTCCTCGTCTTCGACCGACTCCCCTCTGCGACCGTCTGGGTAAACGGCGCAAAGCTCCGCTCAGATGACTCCTCCTATGAAGTCGGCTCACTCCTCAAGCTTGGCCCGAATACCATCGCCATCCGCTTCGATTCCCAGGAGAACGTATCCATCGGGAGCGTGAGGATAGTTGGCCGGCAGGTGTTGAGTATTAGGTGTTAGCTGCTGGAGGGCCTGGAGCTCTCCTGTTTCGTGCTTCGGATTTCGGATTTCGAGTTTTCCCTTATACGGTCGGCATGTCCCATGCATTCAGGGTCATGAGGGCTTCGTCCACGGTGGAATATGTGGGGAAGCGACCTTCCAGCATGCTGGCGCTCATCAGCTTGTGAAAGATGCCGTGACAGCCCACCACGGCCATCCTTCGGCCCTGAGTCGCCAGCTTCTCCTGAGTGGAGATGAGGGTTTGGATTCCGGCGCTGTCTATGTAGGTCAGGTTCTGGGCATCAAGGACGAGGTTTCCTCGTCCGCATTGTACCGCGTCACCGAGGGCTTTGGCGAGGAGGGAGACAGTGGCGACGTCAATCTCTCCCGCGACCTCCACCAAGGTGGCCCCGCTGACAGCGCCAACGCAAATCGAGCACGTTCCGGCATGCAGGTCTTCCGCCATCAGGTTCTCCAATGAGACTTCAGACTTTAGGGATCAGACTTTAGGGGATAGATTCCGGGGTCTGGAGTCTGAAGTCTGAAGTCTAAGCTAATATCTACCCCAAGCATCCGATGGATAAACTCAGCTCAGGCTGCCCTCCGCATATTAAGCTCTCTCAGTACGTCATCGAGGGTCGGTCGAATAGATACGAGGCTGTCCAGCCGAGTGACCTCTATCACTCGGCGGACGCCGAGATTACCCGGCGGGGATACTACGTAGAGTGTGCCCCTCTTG
>DASRZD010000701.1:0-3554 GCA_035686805.1 Armatimonadota bacterium | reverse complement strand
ATTCGCACGCCGAAGGTCATCAAGACGATGGCTGCGCCGACAATCAGCAGCGTCTGGATACCCGCCGAGAACTCCTTCATGTCGTCCAATAAGCCGACTGTGAGCACCAGCGCACCCGCCACGACTATTCCGAGGATGGGGGCCTTCAGGGTGGGATCGACTCCAAACTTCATGGCAACCAGACAGGTAAAGGCAAATGCGCCGAAGATGGCAATCCCGCCCCAGAGAGGCATCGGACGGGTGTGTACCCTTCGGCCGCCGGGCTGAGCCATTACATTCAGCCGAAGGGCCAGCCGGCGTACTTGCGGCGTCGCCAGGTAGGAGATGCCCAATGCGAGCAGAAACGCGAGTAGAGGCCAGTGCATTAAGGGACACACACCTCCGAAGTACTCGCGACCGCCGGCATTCTCACAACTTCCATCCCAGACTCCTGAAGCAGTGACATCGCAAACTCGTCAGGATAATCGCCTACATAGACTAGTCGGACGATCCCCGCATTGATAAGCATTCTGGCGCATACGCTGCACGGCTGATGGGTGCAGTAGAGCGTCGCCCCTTTGGTTGATACCCCATGTTGGGCGGCCTGGATAATGGCGTTCATCTCCGAATGGAGCGCTCGGCACATCTCAGCCCGCTGGCCCGAAGCAATCCCCAACTGATCTCGAAGGCAGCCGGTCTCCAGGCAGTGAGCCAGTCCCGAAGGCGCGCCGTTGTACCCGGTGGTTAGAATCCGCCGGTCCTTGACGATCACCGCCCCGATCTGACGCCGCACGCATGTCGAGCGCTTAGCGACAACCTGCGCAATCTCGAGAAAGTACTCGTCCCAATTCGGCCGATGGTTCATGGTTCGCCCCTAAAGTCTAAAGTCTCTCCCCTAAAGTCTATCCGTAAAGTGGGAATTGATCACAAAGATCCTTCACGACGCCGCTCACTTCCGCGCGGACTCGTTCGTCCTGCGGATCGGCAAGCACCCGATGAATCAGTTCGCCGATGATCCGCATCTCGCTCTCGGCCATGCCTCTCGTGGTCAGGGCGGGTGTCCCGATCCTTATCCCGCTCCCATACCAGGGCTTCTCCTCGTCGAATGGGACAGTGCTCTTGCTGGTCGTGATGCCGGCGGCGTCCAAAGAGTCCTGCGCCTGCTTGCCGTTCATGCCGAAGCTCTTGACGTTGGCGAGCACGAGATGATTGTCCGTGCCATCCGTGACGAGTTTGATCCCCCGCTTCATAAGCTCCTCGGCCAATGCCGCAGCATTCAGCCTGATCTGGCGCTGATAGGTCTTGAACTCGGGCGTCATTGCTTCCTTGAGGCAGACGGCCTTCGCCGCGATAATGTGCATCAACGGGCCGCCCTGCATGCCGGGGAATACTGCTTTATCCAGCATCTCGGCGACTTCCTGTTTGCAGAGGATCATCCCGGCTCTCGGCCCTCGAAGGGTCTTGTGAGTGGTCGTCGTCACGAAATGCGCATAAGGCACGGGCGAGGGATGCTCCCCTGTCGCCACGAGCCCCGCAATGTGCGCCATGTCTATCATCAGATACGCGCCGACTTCGTCCGCAATCTCGCGCATCCGAGGGAAATCTATGATTCTCGGGTAGCAGGTCGCTCCACCGAGCAGTACCTTTGGCTTACAGTCTCGGGCCAGCCGCGCCATCTCGTCGTAGTCTATGCGCTCGGTCTCGCGATTGACACCGTAAGCCACCGCGTTATAGAGCTTGCCCGAGAAATTGACCGACCAGCCGTGGGTGAGATGCCCGCCATGGTCAAGGCGCATGGCCATATAAGTGTCGCCGGGTTCCATCGTCGCGAAGTACACGCCCATATTGGCCGATGAGCCGCAGTGGGGCTGGACGTTCGCATGATCGGCGCCAAAGAGTTTCTTCGCGCGCTCGATGGCAAGTCGCTCCGCGATGTCAACGAACTCGCCTCCGCCGTAGTAGCGTTTTCCAGGATAGCCCTCCGCATACTTGTTCGTCATTATGCTGCCGGCCGCTTCCAGCACCGCATAGCTGACGAAGTTCTCCGAGGCGATCATCTCGAGCTTGGTGTTCTCGCGATTCCTCTCGAGCTCGATCGCTTCGGCGATCTCCGGGTCAACTTCCGCCAACCCGGCGTAGAACGAGGGATTCTGAACTCTCAAATCCTGCGCCAATCTGCTAACCCCCTTTTCGCTCTATCTCAGTTATCTTACGGATTCTCTTTGCATGCCGTTCCTCGCCCGAGAAATCGGTGGCAAGGAAGGTACGGGTGATATCGAAAGCCGGCTTCTCCTCGGTTGTGCGGCTGCCGAGGCACAGGATATTCGCGTCATTGTGCTCGCGGGCCACCAGAGCGCAGTAGGTATCCTTGCACAGGGCCGCACGGATGCCTGGCGCCTTGTTCGCCGCGATGCTCATCCCGATGCCCGTGCCGCAGATCAATATGCCCCGGTCGAAATCGCCGTTCGCGACGGCCTCAGCGACCTGAAAGCCGATATCAGGGTAGTCAACCGAATCCGGGGAATACGCGCCGAAGTCCTTGAAGTCTACGTTCTGCTGCCCAAGAAAGCTGATAACTGCTTCCTTGAGAGGAAATCCCGCATGATCCGATCCGACCGCCACCCTCATACGGGCGATTATATCATTCCGGGGAGCGCATTGTAAAGCCGATGAAAACAGGCTATTGACACATTAGCTGCCGAGGGGTATACTTACCTTTGGATGGTATTTGCAATAAATCTAGAGCCACTGCCCAAAATGGCACGGTATTTGCACTTGCTGCAGTAGCTGGCTTCGGTATGCTTTTTGGGCTGTCGGACGTTTAGTAGTTAACGCTAAATGAACTGGGAGGCAAAGATGCTAAAACGTTTCGGCTGTAGGTATTCTGCTTGGCTTCCATTGTTGGTACTGCTTCTTACTACTCCCCTGGGTGCACAAGCAGACGATTCCGATCTCTGGAGTGAGGCCTGTGCCAAGATAGACGCAGGCGATCTGACAGGCGCCGCCACACTCCTGAACCAACTCCTCACGGACTTCCCTTCTTCTCCCAAAGCTCCCGGCGCTCAGCTCAAGCTGGCGTACATCAAGGTAAAGACCAGCCCCGATTCGACTCAAGAGCTTCTGGATGCGTTCTCTCAGGTGAGACCAAGTATGCGTCCAGTCCGGAGGCCGGTGTAGCTCTGGTGCGCATCGGCTACCTCCATTCCAGGACCGATACAGGCCAGGCTGTCAAGGACTTCGAGGACTTCCTCGCAGCCTACAAAGACCATCCGCAATGTGCGCGTGTGACAAGAGCCCTCGGCGGCTTACATCTGCGGAATCTGGAATTGGACAAGGCCGAGGCAGCGTTCGATGCCGTAGAGGGCGCTTCAGGCGCATCCACGGCCTTGGTGGACGAAGCAACCATGCAAAGTGCCTTTGTGAAGATAATGAGATTCTACGCCTCCAAAGACAAGACAAGTCTCACTGCTGCGATCAGCATGTTTGGCGGCCTGTCATCCGCCGCCGATGCGAAGGTTCGGGCGAAGTCGGAGCTTGGGACTGCGGAGTCCCTGCTGCTCCTGGGCAAGGGTGCG
>DASRZD010000700.1:0-2683 GCA_035686805.1 Armatimonadota bacterium | reverse complement strand
GGCGATAGCTTCGTAACCATCGCGCCCCCAGCGGGTCTTCGACACATCGGCTTTGATGAACACGCCCTTCTCGTCTTCGCTCACCTCCAGTGTGCCTGCAGAACGCCGCGCCATGGGCTGGGAGCTCTCATGATCCCAGAGCACCAGTTCGTCGGACCGCTTGAGAGCTTCGGTGGCCGCCCCGGGCCGGATGATCTCCCGGAAGCCCCACAGCGGTGCATACTTTTCGTATACGATCGCGTAGCCTTCGATGATCATGGATCCGTCGTCCCCAGATGCGCGCATCTGACCTTCGAAGGGGACGATGCGCCGTTCGGCCTCCATGTGGCTGTCTTCTTCCTTGCCGAGCTTCTTGTCGATCGCCTGCAAAAGACTATCGGCCGCATCCGCTACAGCAGTTTCTCCCTGCTGTGCGGCCCGGCTTTTGATTGCAATAACCCCGCGTCGATAGATCTCCCCGGATTTCCCGAACGGATATTTGTAATGATCCTTGGTCTCCTTGTCCGCATCGCCGTCGACGGCCAGGAACCATTTCCCGTAGGCGGCCCAGTCCGGCGGATCCCCCAGCAGCGAGTTACCGTCTGCGGACGAGAAACCCCAGGATCCCTCATTGATCTTGCCCGCCGCTATCAGGCTTTTGGCATGCGCCAAGCCCTTGCTATTCACCGTAATTGACATGTCGTTTTCTCCTTCGCGCCTCGCGCTTTGCTTTCCGTAGCAGCCGCCTCACCAGAAGGTCCGCCTTATGCGCGTTGCGCAGCAATCTCTTATTCATGAGCCCACCTCTATACCACAATCACAATTGTGTGCTATGATCCCCTCGGCGACGTAGAAGCCCGAATCCGTCTGGAGGTTGAACACATAGCCATGAAACGAATTACGCTTAATACTGACGACCTGATCCGGCGCTACTTGGCCGGAGAGTCTATCTATCGCTTGTCGCTGGCGCTCGGAGTCGACCGGAGCGTGGTTGCTCGTCATCTCAGAGAGCACAGAATCACGCTCCGTTCGTATAGCGAGGCCGGAACTATGCGAGCCCGGCAAATGACGCCCGCGCAACGGGAAGCTCAAGCTGCTGCGGCCCACCGTGCGGCGACGAAGCGAGAAAAGACATTCGCTGAACAATGCCTGACCGCTCAGACCCGACAATTGCGTGGGATCGGAATCTCGCCGTATGAACGATACCTTGTTTCCTTGCTTTACGAGAAGGGCATAGAGACGATTCCACAATTGGCGATTGGTCCCTACAATTGCGACCTTGGAGCCCGCCCCGTCGCCGTGGAAGTTTTCGGCGGCGGTTGGCACTGGCACGGCTACCATTTCGCGGTCACGGAGAAGCGCTTCCGCTACATCCTCAATGCGGGCTGGGCTATCGTAGCAATCGCCGTTTCCAAGCTGTATCCGATCTCTGGTAGAACGGCTGAGTACACTGCTGCCTTCATCCAACGCGCCCGCTGCGATCCATCCTTGAGGCGTCAATATCGGGTGATTCGGGGTGACGGAGAGCTTATGGCCTCTGGCAGTTTGGATGACGACGAGATCTCCATCGTACCAACGTTTACTCGCGGACGAAACGCCCTCGGCCAATACGCGAGAGTGCCCCGGTAAACACCCGTCGTGATAGGGAGGATGGCGGCGTATACTCGTTATCGTCAGGGGGCGATCAGCCCCATCCGGCTGAAAATCTCCAGGATCCAGGAACGCGCCCTGTATTTCGATCACCTTGCCGTCAAGCGCCAGGCAGTAAGGGCAGCTCTTGCCGTAGGATACCGACATGAGCTTGGTCACGCCCGCGAGCACGAACACATTACGGGCGAAAGCGCTCTCTGCCCGGATGCTTTCATGGATCCGCAGTCTCTCCGGCCGAATATCCTGCCAATCCTCCAGCACCGCCTCGGCTGCCGCCTCCGGATCCTCGGCGTCCGTCACCGCGCCGGATAACGAACCCTGGGAATGGCGGACGTGCCGGAGCACGAATGTTTCCCTGTAGCCGCCTTTAGCCGACAGAAACTTATCCATCTGCGTCTTCAGATCGGCATCGCTTCCGGCTTCCTGTTCGGCAATCGGCAGGACCTCATCGGCATAGCTGGATAAGAGCGGCGCCGAGAGAGTATCGATCCGCTCGCGGAAGCGGTCATAGAATGTTCCCAGCCAGGTCTTGAATTCCGCCTTCAGGCCGTTGGCAAGCCAGTTCTTGATACCGGTCCGCACAGCATCAGCTTCTTCCTCGAGCAACCCTTTTGCATAGGACTCCCAGAGCGGTGTATAGGCAATGGTGACCCGCCGGCGCTGGGCGGAGGAACGCTGGGCGATATAGCGCTGCTCATCAGTGATGATCAGCCTGGGCGGAGTCACGTTTCGCATCCTCGATGGATTGATGGTTAGCGGCATCGAATTTCCCACGACCATGCGCTTGTTGACCATGTTCAGCGGGAGCATGTATGCCTGGCCGAGTTTATCCGGCTGCGGATTCTGGTCTTCCAGATCGAGCACGTCGTCGGCGTTGTAAACTCCCCGATCGAGCATGGCCGTATAGAAAGCTGTGCGCGCCTGCAGGTTGCCGCGAAGCAGTCCCTTAAGGTCGAACTTCACGTAATAGCCGGCAGCCCGCTCGCGCTCATCGAGAAAGGTCACGTTCATCGCCTGCTCGATTTGCGTGATGATCGGCGTCAAAGTGAAGGTC
>DASRZD010000699.1:0-7020 GCA_035686805.1 Armatimonadota bacterium | reverse complement strand
CTGCCTCAGGATTTCGAATCCCGTGCCGCCGACCTCAGGGTTGGGATCCTGCATGGCGGCGAAGACCCGCTTCACCCCCGATTCGATCACCGCATCCGTGCAAGGGGGCGTCCGCCCCTGATGGCAGCAAGGCTCAAGGGTCACGTACAGATCAGCGCCCTTTGCGAGTTCGCCTGCTGCCTTGAGCGCGAAGACCTCCGCATGGGGCTCGCCGGCCTTCGGGTGGAATCCCTCCCCGACGATCCGCCCCTCACGGACAACGACAGCCCCGACCATCGGGTTGGGGCTGGTCTTCCCGCGCCTCGCAAGCCTCAGCGCACGTTTCATGAAGTCTCTATCGTTCATGCTTCCACTTGCTACCGAATCTGTTGTACATCCCCGCCGCAAGAAGAACAGCCAATGCTGAGTAAAGCATCACCGAGCCTGGGAAAGTCTCCTCGAAGTCGCTGATTGCCTTCAGCCCATAGAGGCTGGCAAGCCAGTCACCATATATACGCGCAAGCAACGTCAAGGCCGACAGTGATAAGGCCATAATGACGACCTTCGCCCATATAGTGATTGTTTGCTTTCTTATCTGAAAGAAAGCACCGATAAGAACAGTCACCAGGAAAGCCAGGTAAGACAATCCCGGTCCAAGGATGATCAGCGGCCAATTGGGCTCCGTGGGCGGGCGGAATGCTCCGAAGGTCCGCAGCCAGGCGTAGGCAATGAAGGAGAGCAGGAAAAACACCAGAGATACCATAATCAACGATTCTGCCCTTTTTCCTGCTCTTAGCAAGCTGGCGATCCCCCAACCAAGCCAAAGCACTGCGCTTACGAACAGAAGTCCGGTAAACACGATCACCCCAGCCAATACTGCCTCCCGTCCTTCAATCTGAAATCTGAGATTGTGAAATTGCTACTTGTCCTTTTTGCTCTCGGCGATGCGTCTCAATGCGTTCCTGCGCTCTTCAATGTAGCCTATCAATACCTGCCGAACGTCGAGGAGAGCGAGCACAATGAGGACCATGACCAGACCGAGGCACAGAGTCCAGTACTCCAAAGCCGAGAGCGGGTCATCCAGCCTGACAAACCGGCCGGGCGCCAGGATCATGAGGATGAGTACCGCGACCAGCACCGCCGACGCGATCCTGATCGCTTTGTGCCCTCGGGTAAGTGTTCTCATACCGGTTTGCAGCAGCGTTTGAGCTTGCTGATCGCTGCCTCAACCCCGCCATCATTCTCGAAGACGAACGATCCCGCAACCAGCACATTCGCGCCTGCCTTCGTCACCAGGCCGCAGGTCTCCGGGTCGATGCCCCCGTCAACTGCGATGTCAATATCCCTGTCGCCGAGCATCTTTCTCGCAGCCGCAATCTTCGGCAGCATCTCGTGGATGAACTCCTGCCCGCCGAAGCCGGGGTTGACCGCCATAATGAGCAGCTCCTCGATGTCACCCAGCACGTTCTCGATGTCGCACAAAGGGGTTGATGGATTCAGCGCCAAGCCAGGGATCATTCCCATCTCTCTGATCTGCTGGAGGACCCTGTGCAGGTGGACGCACGCCTCAACGTGCACGATCACCGAGTCGCACCCTGCATCCTTGAACTCGCTCAGCAGCATTTCCGGGTGCTCGATCATGAGGTGGGCGATGAGCGGCAGGCGGGTCTTGTCCCTTATGCTCTTGATCACCGCCGACCCGAAGGTGATATTCGGCACGAACCGCCCGTCCATGACATCGAGGTGAATGCTGTCCGCCCCTCCCTCAGTGACCCGTCGAACCTCGCGCTCGAGGTTGCTGAAGTCCGATGAGAGCAGGGACGGCGAGATCTTCAGCGCCATTTGGGCTCCTCTCTCACAAGCTTGCCGTCTATGTAAACGCGGAGCGTGATCTTGTCGCCGACTCCCTGGACCGTCTGCTTCACCTTGTCCCCGGGATGCAGCGAATCCGAGTAAGCGATGTTCTCCCCGTAGTCATCAACGACCGCTATCTGAACTCTCTGGTTCTCAGCCCCCTCAGGCACGAGGAACGTCACGTCGAACGATCGGGGCTCCTTCGAGGCATTCTGCGTATTCTGTTCAGGCTGCTCGCCGTCAATGACGTCAGACGGCTTCGCGCCGAGGCTGAAGACGACGTTCACGGGCTGACCCCTATCCTGACGAGTGCCTGGAGCCGGAGTCTGGGATATCACGTTCCCCGCCGGAACGGAGTCGCTGTACTCTTGAGAAACCTCGCCGACGTTCAAGCCGACGGCGGAGATCTTATCCTTCGCATCATCGAGCGAGAGCTTCGAAACGTTCGGCGTGCCGGCATACCTGGATCCCTTGCTCACCCACACGTCAACCGACTTGCCCTCTTTGATGCTCCTCCCCGGAGCAGGATTCATATAGTAAATCGTGTTGTCCGGATAGTCCTCATTGAACTGCTCGGACCTTATGGTCAGCTCGATGCCCTTATTGCCGGCGATTACCTGGGCCTGCGCAAGCGTCTTGCCCACCAAAGCCGGGACCTTCACCTCCGAAGGAGCCGTCATGGCCCATATCATCACCGCCACGACCATCACTGCGATCAGGCCCACGACTACGAGCATCGTCTTCTTCACGGCGGCCAATATCGCGGGCTCGCCGTCGTCCGCCGCACCACGCGCGTCGGGGGGCCTCGCGAAGGGATCCTGGTGCTCGGTCTGCGAAGTCGCAGGCGGGGCTTCGACGGTCTTCTCCCCAGGAGAAGGGGCAGACCATGTGATCGGCTTGGCCAGATTCAGACCGTCGCGAACCCCCTTCATATCGTTCAGCATGGACTTGGCCGATCGAAACCTATCCTGAGGAATCTTCTGGAGGGCTTTGCCGACCACCGCCTCAAGTAATTTAGGAATGCCGGGATTGAGCGACCGAAGTGACGGCACAGGCTCTCTTGCATGCTTGAGAGCGATCGAGATCGGCGTGTCTCCGTCGAATGGGACATTCGCCGTCAGCAGCTCGAAGAGGACTATCCCGAGTGAGTATATATCCCCGGCAGGCGTCACGGGTCTGCCCTCAGCCACTTCGGGGGCCATGTAGTGAACCGACCGCATGAGGGCACTCGTCCTCAGCGATTGGGCGGAGGCAACCGCATTAGCGACCCAGAAATCCGCCAGCTTGACGTGACCCTCGGGAGTGACAAGGATATTCCCCGGCCTGAGGTCGCCGTGGACGAATCCCCGTCTATGAGTGAAATCGAGCGCCTCACAGATTGACATCCCCACGTCCACGACCGTCGTGAGCGAGAAGGGGGCATTCCGGCGCACGCGCTCCTTCAGATCAACTCCTCGGACGTACTCGACGATCACGAAGTAGTTGCCGTTCTCCTCGCCGCAATCATACACCTCCACGATGCCGGGGTGCGACATCCCCACCATCGCCTGCGCCTCGACCAACATCCGCTCGGCAAACATGCGATTTGCGGCATACTGGGGCAGAAGCAGCTTGGCGGCCACCGTGCGATTGTCTATCTTGTCCTCGCACTTGTAGACGGTGAACAGGCTGCCTTCACCGATCTTCTCGATCACTTCATAGCGATGTTTTAGGACGCTTCCGACCAAACTTTTACTCTTACTCCTCTCGAATCATATCACAATCGGTCGTAGGGGCGGGTGTCTCTCCCGCCCTCCGGACCGGAAGGGCAGGATTCAATCCTGCCCCTACTACCTACCGAACGTCGCTCTCCATACGGCAACCACTATCGTCAACGCAAGCATGCCCACGTACGCAAACTTGAAATCCAAGTCCGCGCCGATAATGTATCGGCCGACGTACTGCACGGCCACTATCACCAGCCAGATTACCCCGACCACCTCAAGGGCATGTTTCCTCAACTGTTCACTGTTCACTGTTTACTGTTCACTCTGCTCTTGGAGAGCACGCTTCCATATATCGGGCGTGACCTGATCGCTGACGAACGCCTTTCCGATCTCATTAACGAGCACCGCATGAAGCCGTCCGTGGGCGACTTTCTTGTCTAGGCCCATCGCCGCCACGATCCGCTCGTGACCCAGTCCCTCCGGAAGCTTGATCGGCAGGCCGGCGGCTTTCAAGAGCCCGATGATCTTCGGCACGAGATCGGTCTCGGGATTCGGCGCTGCCAGAGCCGCCGTCACCATCCCGATTGACACAGCCTCGCCATGCCGAATCTGCCCATAGCCGGTCAGCGTCTCAACGGCATGAGCGACCGTATGCCCGTAATTCAATATACGCCGAAGACCCGCCTCTCGTTCATCCTGACGCACCACGTCCGCCTTGATCTCGCACGACCCGGCGATGGTTTGCTCCAGGATGCTCGGCTCGAGGCGCCTGATCGCCGGCAGGTTCGCCTCAAGGAAATCGAAGTACTTCCTGTCGCGGATTATACCATGTTTGATGACCTCGGCCAAACCGGAGCGGAACTCCCGCGAGGGCAGGCTCCTGAGGACCGAGACGTCAATTATCACCGTTTTCGGTTGGTAGAATGCGCCGACGAGGTTCTTCCCCCTGGGGAGATTGACCCCCGTCTTGCCGCCTACACTGGCGTCAACCTGAGCCAGGAGCGAGGTGGGGATCTGGATGAAATCCACCCCTCGCAGGTAGGTCGCCGCCGCAAAGCCGGTCAGGTCGCCGACGACTCCCCCGCCCAGGCCTATCACGACGCCGGTGCGATCCAGCCGCTGGTCGAGGAGCTTCTCGTAGACACGCGCGACCGTTCGCAGGGTCTTGAATCGCTCGCCGGTCGGGATGGTGATCACATTGCCGGTGATCCCCGCCTGCTTCAGGCTCTCCAGCAGCCGGCCGGCATAAAGATCACTGACCCGGCGATTGGTGACAATGGCGGCCGACTTCCCCTTGCAAGCCTGCACGATCAACTCCCCGGCATTGCCAAGCAGCCCCTCGCCAATGTGAATCTCATACCCTCTCTCGTCCAGGTCTATCCTGATGCTTTTACTCATACTCTCCAATCCGTAATCCGTGATTCGTAATGCGTAACCGGAGGGACCATTCACCGTTCACTGTTCACTGGGCCCGCCGCCTCCCGATAGATGTACAGATACCAGTAAACCGGCATAATCAACATGTGAAGAATCAGAATAGCCACCACCCAAAAGGTTTTCGTGTTCCTTCCCATCCTCTCGTTACTGATCGCGTGTGCCATGAAGAAGACCGCGAGTGCCAGCACGAGCAATACCGTGAACAACTGGATCGGCATGAAGATCAGGGATCGAAGGATTCCCCCGCTGAAATCACCGTGTTCCATTGCCTGGGCAAACGGCCGAAACATGAATGTCATGAAGATTGGTTGATACACGAATGGCCACAGTGTCCCCAGCCCCAGGAGTATCTTCACCGGCTTTGACAGGTTATCCATCTGGCTCCGTCCCGGTACTCCACTACTCCAGTGATTCGAGCGGCCTCAATCCCGCTTCACGGGCGGCCGCCTCGATCGCTTCCAGATTGTCGCCCTTGACGACGAATACCGCCCGCTTGCCCCGTTCGAGGATGCACCCATATGCATCGGTGACGTTCAAGTCCGCGGATTCCAGCGCCTTCGCAAGCTTGACAAGTCCGCCGGGCCGATCCGATATCTCCACGATCGCCACCTGATTAAAAGCGACCGTCATGCCTGCATCCGAGAGGATGCTCTTCGCCTTATCCGGCTCTGCCGTGAGTATCTTGAAGACGCCGAACTGCCCCTCGTCAGCAAGCTCCAGCGTCAGGATATCAATGCCCGTGCCGCCAAGCAACTCTGCCACGTGCGACAGCTTCCCAGGCTTGTTTTCCACGAATACCCTGACTTCGTTGTACATGCGATCACTCCCTCTCGTCAATCACACGCTGAGCCTTGCCCTCGCTCGCCGGCAGACTGCCAGGCTCCAGCACATCCACATTGACCGTGAAACCCACCTGTTCCTTGAGATGCTTCTGCATCTCAGCCCTCAGATTGCGCAGGGACTCGATTGACCCATCGAACTCGCCTTTCGCAAGCTCGACCTTGACGGTCATCTGATCGAGGGCCTCTCTCTTCGTGAGGTGGATGACGTAGTTGCCGCCGAGCCGCTTTTCGCGCATGAGGACTTCCTCGATCTGGCTCGGGAAGACATCCACGCCGCGGATTATGAGCATGTCGTCCGAGCGACCGACCATCCTGGCGATCCGCCGATGCTTTCTGCCGCATGGGCAATCGCCCGCCAGGAAGCGGGTAAGGTCTCTCGTCCGGTAGCGGATCATCGGCATGGCGGTCCGCCGTAGGGTCGTCATCACAAGCTCGCCGACCTCGTCTTCACCGGCCGGTTCCAGCGTCTGAGGATTGATGACCTCGATCAGGTAGGCATCCTCCCAAATGTGCATCCCGTTCTGCTCAGAGCACTCGAAGGAGACACCCGGGCCGTTCATCTCGCTGAGGCCGTAGCTGTTGAATGCCTTGAAGCCATAGAGATCCTGGAGCTTGAGGCGCATTTCGTCGGTATACGGCTCCGCGCCCAGCGCCGCGATTCGGATGCCAAGCGTCTTGGGATCGTCGCCATCCTGGACCATCCGTTCCGCGACGTGCATGGCATAGCTGGGGGTTGCATGGATGACGGTTACGTGGAAATCGCGAATAAGGGTGATCTGCCTGGCGGTATTTCCCGCCCCCGCCGGGATGACCCACATGCCCAGCCGCTCCGCGCCGTAATGAAGCCCGAGGCCGCCGGTAAACAGGCCGTATCCGCTCATGTTCTGGAATACGTCGTTCGGAGTCGCGCCGGCCATCGCCAGGCAGCGAGCCATCAGCTCGGCCCAGCAATCAACGTCCTCCCTGGTGTGGAAAATGGCGGTCGGCTTGCCGGTCGTGCCGCTGGATGTGTGCATGCGCAGGACCTCATGCGGCTCGACCGCCAGCATCCCGGTCGGATAGCTAAGCCTGAGGTCGTCCTTCGAGGTGAACGGCAGTTGGGCGACGTCATCCAGCGACCGGATGTCCTGCGGGTCGAGCCCCAGCTTCTTGAACTTAGCCCCATACCACGGCGACTTCGCCGCCTGAGCTATGCTCTGCTT